>JADZEF010000149.1 GCA_020850695.1 Planctomycetaceae bacterium
GAAGTCCTGTCAAAAAAAGAGTGAAGGCGAACGGAGAGAACAGGCTCCAGAGGGGGCGCGGTGCGGGGAGACGCATGGGAGGCTTCCGGGATGAAGAGAGTCAGCACGGCCTGACGCGAGCGCATGATAGCTGCGTGCGAAGCGCGCCGCGACGATCGGGCGGCAACTCCACGGGTTCCGAAGGGGCGTCCGAAAGACAGGTCATGAGAACGCGGAAGACAATCGAGGGTGTCAGCGACGCGCGAAAAAGATGCACGCACACCACCGGCTTGCCACGGACGGCTCGCAAATCCTCGGTCTCGACGACCCGCGTCATTCCGGCCGACGCGGGGGCGGACGATCCGGGCGCCCCTCGCCTCCGCGGCGTTCTTCATTTCCGCGGCGCTCTTCGGCTCCCCGTTCGGGGCGGCGCTCGGCGCCGGGACGTTCACCAGGCCGATCAGTGCCCGGGCGCGGGCGGAACGGGCCATCGACCGGACGCCCGCCAGGTCCTGCGGGACGCCGGTCTTCTCCGCGGAACTGTTCGACCAGTCCGCGGACTCTCCTCAGGTCCTCGCCCAGGGCGGGATCCTGCTTGGCGCGATACATCCACACCAGCTCGTGCATCATGATCGGGCGGTCCATTGCGGCGATGCGTCGCTTCTGCCCCTCTTCGAGCGATTCCGCCAGCTTCGTCAGTTCCGCCTGCGGAGGAGCATCTTTTTCCAGCTCGCGCGTCCATTCCGCCATCAGGCCGCCGACCAGCTGCATTGCGATCACCTGGCGCTGCCACTCGGGCTGCTTCATTTCGGCAAGCCTCGACCGGACCTTTTCCGAATCGATCGCCGCGATCATCTTGTTCTGAAGATCGGGATCGGGGAAACGCCGTTCGCGAGCCTTCGCGTACTGCAACGATAACTCGATCGCCTCCAGATGCCGCTTATGCATCGGAAGGTCGCGAAGGCGCTGCTTGTCCTGAGGGGCGAGCGGGCCTTCGACCACCTCCATGACGGCCGAGAACTGCTCGGGAGTCAGCCGGAATGGCTGGCGGAGACCCTCGCGCAGACCCAGCCCGCCCGGCACCATCGGTCCGGCCGAGGAATGTTGCTTCTGCTGCTGCTGCTCGTTCAGCAGTTGCTGAACCCGGCCGAGCTTCGCGCCGGGATCGGTCAGGCTCCGCAACTCGCTGCGCTGCACCGGGGAAAGCGAGCCGAGCCACTGGACGTAATTGTCCAATACCTTGCCCAATTCCCGTCCCGACCGCGCGTCTTCGCCAAGTCGCCGGTCGAGCTCGCGGTACCGGGCCTGGTCCGCCGGAGAAAGCTTCCTGAAGGTCTCGAAGTTGTGCTGAAGTGCCGCACGCTCCACCGCCGACATCTGGCGAATCCGCTCGTATCGCTCGTCGAACGATTCGGCCGCCCCCAGCAGAAACGGAAGCACCGCAATGGCGAGAAAGGCTCCGCGGCGCGCCAGCGCGGCACGTTGCGTCCCGAAGGAAACGGTCGACGCCTGAGGATGCGGAGCGATGCAGGTCATGCGTTCGGGATCAGGAGTGGGAGGCTCGTCGAGAATGGAAAAAGGGCAATGTCAGCGGTCGCGAGGCTGGTTGAAATCTCCGCCGAGCCGGAGCTGCTCGAGGAAGGTGATGTTGTCCGCTTCGACGTACTTGTGAAGGTTCTCGATCACCGGAAGATCGTTGACGAGTTGGCGCGTCTCGTTCGGAATGAACTGGTTCGTCACCAGAAACCCGAGCAGGGCCGACAATGCGAGTCCCCCCAGCCAGCCCGCCACGATCGCCCCCCGACGCACCTTGTCGAACCACGGCTTCTCAGTGATCGGCTCGGTGACGTCGATCGCCTTGAGTGTCGACAAGGTCTTCTGCGTGAATTCCTCGGTCGCCGCCGCCCGGGGAAGATTGTCGAGAAGTTCCCACGTCCGCATCAGCATCTCGACGTCGTTCCGCGCGACGGGATTCCGCGCCAGGATCCGCTCGATCTCCTGAGCGTTCGGCTCGTCGAGTTCTCCGTCGAGGTACGCCACCAGATTGTCGCGCTGCTCGGCGGAAAGGCGTTGAATCTTCGGTCCGTCAGTGCTCATGGGAACTCGGTCTGCAATCCCTGGAAATCAGGCGCCTGCCTCGACACGGCATCGAAGCTCCCACTATCGAACATACTGCTCGAGCTTGTCCCGCAGTACTTCGCGGGCCCGGGCCAGGAGCGATTTCACCGCAGCGCTCGAAAGCTCCATCGTCTCGCCGATGTCTTCGTAACTCATCTCTTCGAATTTATTCAGCAGAACCGCCAGCTTCTGCCGCTCGTTCAGCGTCTCCAGCGCCCCGCGGATCACTTCACGAAGCTCGGCCGACGCGGCGATCCGCGAGGGCATCAGCCCCGATTTCTCCGCCACGACGTGCAGACCCGGACGCGCCGCCGTCGAATCCGACTCCTTCGGCTCCAGCGGCACTTCTTTGCGGCGGCTTTTCATCCGCCGCGAGTTGCTCGCCAGGTTGTTGGCGATGCGGAACAGCCACGTCGAGAACTTCGCGGTGGGCTGGTAGCCGTTCCGCGCCCGATACACCCGCAGAAAGACGTCCTGCGTCAGATCCTGCGCCGCATCCTGATCTCCCAGAATGTGGGTGAAGACCGCAATCAAGCGATCCTGGTAGGCCATGACCAGGTCGGTGAAGGCAGACTCATCCCCGTCCTTCGCACGCAGCATGAGCTGCACGTGAGGATCGCGAAGATACGCCTGCATCGCCCCGGAACTGCCGGTCACACGCGCTCCCTGGATCTTGTTCCGACGCCCGCCGCGCCGACTCTTTCTCTCGCAGGAATAAACCCCGCACGCTCGAAAGAGTTCCGCCGCAAAGGCATCACTCTCGGTCGTTCTCTCCGACGGTCAGCGCAGGCATCATAGTCATCCCGCGGAACGGCTGTTAGCATGCGGAAGAGAGATTTTCACCCCTGAATCCTCGGACGGAATCGCGATGGCGCTCAGCGAACTTCCGCTCGGCTATTGCACGAACGTCCATCCGGGCCGGACGCTGGCCGAAGTCGAGGCCGGCCTCGACAACATCGCGGTCCCGGTGCAACGCGCTGTCGGTCGTCCCAATGCCGTCGGGCTCTGGCTGGCGGCGCCGGTCATTGCGGAAATCGAGCGCGACCCGACTCTGCTCGCTCGCCTCCGCGATCGTCTGACGAAGCACGGATTGACGTGTTACACGCTCAATGCGTTCCCTTACGGCGATTTCCATAGTGCACGCGTCAAGGAAAAGGTCTACCTACCCGATTGGTCGTCCCCCGAGCGTCTCGAATACACCGCCCGTTGTGCCCGCGCCCTGTCACGATTGCTGTCCGATGCAACCGAGGGGAGCATCTCGACGATGCCTCTGGCATTCAAGGCGGGTTCGCGGACGCCGGACTTCCTCGCTCGTTGCGGCGACAACCTGCTTGAGCTTGTCCGCCGCCTGACACGGCTTCGCGACGAAACGGGAACGACAATCCGGGTCGCCATCGAACCGGAGCCGTTCTGTCTGCTTGAGACCACGGACGAGGCGGTGCGGTTTTTCGAGGATTTGTTTGGCCGCGGGGCACGCTCCGGAATGGAAGACGCGGCCCGCAGGCATCTCGGGATCTGCTATGACGTCTGCCATCAGGCGGTCGAGTTCGAGGATGCCGCCGCCTGCGTCGAGTCGTTGCACGCGGCGGGGATCGTCATTCCCAAAGTGCAACTCAGCTGTGCAATCGAGGTGCAACGTCCGGGCGACGATGTGGCCGCACGTCAGGCCCTCGCGAGATACGTCGAGCCGCGCTACCTTCACCAGACGATGGCTCGCGCCGCGGACGGATCGGTGCTCAGAGCCGTTGATCTCGATGCATCTCTGGCCCTCGACCCGCCCGAGGACTTCGCGAAGGCTGACCTCTGGCGCGTCCATTTCCATGTCCCGGTCGATGCGGAGACGATTGGACCGCTTCGGACGACGCGGCCCGAACTGAAGCGGGCGCTGGCCGCGGTCGCCGGCCTGCCGTACGCCCCGCACCTGGAGATTGAGACCTATACGTGGGAAGTGTTACCGGGCGAATCGCCGGACCTGGTCCGGGGGATGGCACGGGAGATCGCTGCGACACAATCGCTGATCGACGCCTTCCGCCAATAGGTCAACTTCGGCGCCGACATCGCCGCCCTACTCCGACCGCCGCCCTACTCCGACCGCAGCCCCTACTCCGACCGCAGCATCGTGCCGATCAAGCCGCGGAGCTCATCATCCCGCTTGGGGTCGCCGGTCAGCCCCGTGAACTTGTTGTTGTCTTCTGAATTGACCATTTCGAGAACGCGCCGGTACGCCCGCCGCTCTCCGACGCGGTCGCCCCGCGACGCGGCAAGCCTCGCATCCCGCAGCAACTGCTGCCACGGCGCGATCGGCTGCCCCTCTGCGCCGTAGAAGGCCTTCAGCTTCACGGACGCCTCGGCGCGTTCCTGCGCCGCCGAGCCCCCCAGGTCGACGTCGATCAGCAGCAGCGCTCCCGAGGCGACGAAGCTCATGGCCAGGAGGCCGTAGACCAGCAGCGGGTTGGTCTCCTTCGGCTTCTCGCGGGTGGCCGCGCGGTCGGCGGCCTCGGTCAGGCTGAGTTCCGGCAGTTGCCCATCCTCTCCCAGCTTCACCAGCGATTCGCCGCTGCGGTCGGTGATGAACTTCGCGACTGCCGCTTCCTTTTTCCTTTTCTTCGGGGCCGGCTTCACCCCGTTCTTTTTCGGCGCTTCGGCAGTGACCGAGTCGGCGGCGGCGTCGCGGACGGTCGAAACGGCCGCCGCTCCAGTCTCCGCGAACTGCAGCACCGTCCGCTCGCTGACGCGGATTTTCGCCGTCTCGGGCAGCCACACCCAACGGGCGTGCGGGATGACGTTGCCGTCGACTTCCACCGCCTGTTCGAGCGGCGTGTAGATCGCGAAGCGGCCGCCGCGGAACACGATGCTGAGCTGATGGTCGGCAACGCCGTCATCCGAGAGGACGAGGTGGTTTTCCGGACTCCGGCCGATATGCACCAGTTCCTCGGTGACCGGCAGCGTGCGACCCCGGTCGGGGCCGGTGGTCACGGCCAGGTTGGCTTTCGCCCGCGCCGAGTTGTCTGTCGCAGTCGCCATGGTCTCTTGGTCTTTCCACTCCGTCCGTATTCGAGATCGATTCCCGACCATCCATCCTATTGCATGAAGTCCGCCGTCAAGAAGCTCAGAATGAAGGGACCGAGGATGATGATGACGGTCGCCCCCATCACGAGCATGTTCGGCAGAAGCATCTTGACGCTCGCCTCGCCCGAGATCGACTCGGCCCTCTGGCTGCGCTTCGTTCGCAGGACGTCGGCCTGGGTGCGGAACAGCAATGCCAGCGGCGTTCCGAGGTTTTCGCCAGTGACAATCGCCCCGACGATGCCCGTGATCTCATCGTCGGCCAGCCGGTCCCGCAACGACTCGAGCGCCCCGGTGCGGCTTTTCCCCATGCTCATTTCCGCGAGGACGCGTCCAAATTCCACCCCGACGGGATGCTCGCGAAACTCGTTGACTCCGTCGCGCAGCGCCTGCAGGAACGTCGAGCCGGCTTCCATCAGAAGCGTCAGCAGGTCGAGCAGAAACGGCAGCCGCTGCTTGATGCGGAAGAGCCGATAGTGCGCCTGTCCGGCCAGCCGCCAGCGCAGCACCCAGGCCGTCAGCGCCGTCATCACCATGGCCAGAATCAGTCCAGGACGCCCCATCATGCCGACGCAGACATAGACATACAGCGGCGAAATCAGTAGCGCGATCACCTCCAGCCGGGCAAGGTACTCCTCGGGAGTCCAGAAGCGGGAGAAGCCTGCCGCCTTCACCTGCCGGCCGATTTCGGGGAGCGCGTCGCGGAAGAACCCTCGGTTGAGGAGCGCCA
>JADZEF010000150.1 GCA_020850695.1 Planctomycetaceae bacterium
CTGCCTGGTGCAGGCCGTCGCTCCACTGCCGCCCCTTCATCAGACGGCCGGTGAACTCGTCGACGATGACGACCCCCATGTCGCCCGTCTCGTCGTCGCGCATCACGACGTAATTGACGTCCTTCTTGTAAAGATGGTGCGCCTTCAACGCGTTATCGATGAGGTGCGGCCACTCCATGTTGCCGGTGGTGTAGAAGCTCTCCACCCCTGCAATCTCTTCCGCCTTGCGGATGCCCGCTTCGGTTAGATGGCAGGTGTGTTCCTTCTCCTTCACCTCGAAGTGCTCCCCTTTGTGGAGCATCATCGCGATGCGGTTCGCCTTGGCGTACTTGTCGACGTCGTCCTGGGCCGGACCGCTGATGATGAGGGGGGTACGGGCTTCGTCGATGAGGATGTTGTCGATTTCGTCGACCACCGCATAAACGAGCGGGCCCTGGCACTGTAGGTCGGCCGTCGGCTTCATGTTGTCGCGGAGGTAGTCGAAGCCGAACTCGTTATTGGTTCCGTAGGTGATGTCGCACTGGTAGGCCTTGCGGCGGGCCCACGGGTCCATGTCCGACTGGATCGCGTTGACGGTGAGGCCGAGCCCGAGATAGAGGGGGCCCATCCATTCCATGTCGCGGCGGGCGAGGTAGTCGTTGACCGTGACGACGTGCACCTTGCCGGCGAGCGCATTGAGAGCGGTGGGGAGCGTGGCGACGAGGGTCTTGCCTTCGCCGGTCACCATTTCGGCGATCATCCCGTTGTGCAGGATGTAGCCGCCGATCATCTGCGTGTCGTAGTGCCGCATCTTGAGATAGCGGCGGCCCGACTCGCGGGCGCGGGCGAACATTTCTGGGAGCAGATCGTCGAGCGTTTCGCCCTTGGCGAGCCGTTCGCGGAACTTCGTGGCCGTCTGCTTCAGCTCCTCATCGCTGAGCTGCTGGCAGGCCGGCTCGAGCTTGTTAATCTTGTCCAGCACCGAGCCCGGCGTGATCGTGACGTTGCCCGCCTTGTCGCGCACAAAGCCGATCTTGCGGATGCGTCGTTCGTTCGACGAGCCGAAGATGCTCGTGATGAAGCGTTCGATGATGCCGGTGAAAGCGGCGAACCATTCGCCGAGTTTATCGAGGAATTCCATCGTTCCATCCGGAGCGAAAGTGGACACGAAACCGACTGCCACGGTGGCAGTCGCAAGCCGCCGCACACTCCCTGTGCGTGGCAGGCAAACCGGGCGGAGCTTCACCGCCGTCCCGGCCCGCCAAGGGGGAGGCCGAACGTAAGTATCGTCCGCGGTGAAGTTTATTGACGCCCGCCGAGACGGTCAATGGCGGGTTGGACGGGGGTCAGGTCGACCCCTTCGGGGCCGATGGATGTCGCGTTGACGTAACGAGTTGCAAACGGCGCGCCCCGTCCGGAACAGGAGTCGATCAGACGCCGCAGGCCTCGACACCATGCGGAGATAAACGCCGGCGGCGGGACGATCCACCGCGGGCGGAGGGTGGCAGGCGGGTGGAGCCGAACGGAGAAAGCATCTGACGCAAAGACGCGAAGTCCGCAAAGGAAGGCACGCAAAGGCTGAGCGGCGGGAAACGCCATTTGTTACTGCTGGTAATCATGCCTCTTGAGAATCGCACCCACTGAAACTTGCGCGGTGATGCTGGCGAGTCACGGAATCCAGAGCCAAGAACGCAAGCGAACGTCGACGCTGTGAATGGGCGCAAAAAATGTCCGCCAGGCCGGATGAATTCCACGCCATCTCGCGACAGTTCTCGATCGCACACGCTCGCCGCTCATTGATTGCCAGTCGCGCGGATAAACGATCCAGCAGTACACCCCAACATAGCCACCGATTAGCAGAATCAGCACGGCGACGGCGACCCAGGGGGCGGCGGGCTTGCGAGTGGCATTCATGCCCTGTCTTCGGGGCGGGTTCTGGTGACAAGAAACACCGCTCCGATACTGAAAAGCCCGGAGAGGAACGCGGCGGTGAGGATTGTGGGACTGAGGGCACGGCCCGTCGCGACTGCCGCCAACGTGCCGACAGCGAAGGTGGCCATGAACGAGATGGCGAGTCGCGCGAGTAGCGGGATCCGAATCATGACGCTGTGCTTGCGGGTGGACATGGGGTGACCCTCTCGCACAAGTCTAACAGATCCGGTCGGAGAGTGGCGGGGGTTCTTCTTGTGCGGTGGGGTAGAACCGGGGGATGTCTTCCCGCACCCGACGAATCATTGGCCGACTCGCGATCATTTCAGCAAGTACGCATTCGCGATCGAGATGCCCGAGAGCATCGAACCGATGATGCCGAGGAACCCCTGGTCGGTTCCGCACAGATAAAGGTTGTCGAGGTGCGTGCGGCCGTTGACGACCTTCTTCTCCGCTCCGTAAACGCAGCCGTTGGTGTGGCCGGTGAAGCGGCGGATCGTCTTCGGGGTGAACATGTCGGTGTCGACGATGTGCGGGCGGAAGTCGGGCGTGACGCTGCCGGCCGATTCGAGCATCGCCTCGCCGTGCTTCTCCTTGGCCGCCGCATACTCTTCGTCGGAGAGGTTCATCCAGTAGTCGGGGTTCGCCAGCGATGTGATGCGGATCGTTCCCTCGGCGAGCGGCTCCGAGTATTCGAAATTGTTGGGCGAGCAGATGATCCCGCTATCGGCGTCGATCGGTGTGGAAGGCTTTGCGTAGCGGAACCGCGGGGTGCGGTTGTAGAAGACGATGGTGTCGACGTGTCCGACGTCGACCGGCTGGCAGTCGAGCGTGTAGATCGTCTCGCAGAAGGAGATGTCGCCTGGCGGAGTCCGCTCGGCCGTGCCGTCGCCGAGCATCCGCATCGTCTCGTGAGACCCGGCCGACGAGAGGACGTTGTCCGCTTCGAGTTCCTCGCCGCTGTCGAGCACCACGCCCGTCACGCGTCCGTTGTCGGTCTTCAGGCGGTTCACCCCGGCCCGCAGCTTCAGTTCGCCACCGGTCTCGCGGTACTTGCGGATGAGGTTCCGCATGATGAGGCGGACCCCTTCGTGCGGGCGGCCGAAGCCTTCGAAGAAGATGCTCTTCCACATGATCACGAACTGGCTGAAGTCCATGTCGTGCGGGGGGGGGCTGCCGTAAAACATCAGCGGGCAGAAGAGCATGTCGACCAGGAGCGGGTCGGAGAGGCAGTTGTTGAGGATCGCGCGAGCCGAGAACGACTTGCGGTCGAAGCTGACTTCGTCGTGCTCGCGGATCCGCTTCAGCAGCCAGCGGAAGTTGTCCTTCTGATCGGGAAACTTCTCGGCGACCTGCTGCTCGAAGTAAGCGAAGTCGTTGGTGAAGCGGAGCGAGCACCCGGGAAAGGCGATGGTCGAGCCGCGCTGCGGGCAGAGGGCAACGTCATCCCACGACAACCGCAGCTGCTTGAGGATCTTGCTCAGCGGCCCGGTCTTCGTCCCCTTCTTCGCGAAGTTCGTGACGGCATGCAGCCCGACGTCGTAGTCGCGCTTGCGGAGCCGATAAAACGAGTTGAGCCCGCCGATCGTCCAGTGGCGTTCGAGGATGCAGACCTTCTTGCCGAAGTACGCCAGCCGGATGCCGGCCGCAATGCCGGAGAGCCCCGCTCCAATGATGATGGTGTCGTACGCCATGTCCGCTGTTCACGCCCGCCGTTTGCACCCGTCGTCGGGAAAGCCTCAACGCAAAAACGCCGCCAGAACCAGGCGGCGTCGGGGATCGAATTGTAGCACTGATGGTGTGGAAAGGCATTTTCGCGGAAGTCGATCGAAAGGACCGATTCGGAGTGGCACGCCCCTGAGTCTTCGAAGGGCGGGGTCGGTGTTATTGGTGGCGTCCAACCACGCCCTTCGCAAAGCCTCAGAGCGTGCCACCCAGACTCGACGACTCAGAGCGATCAGAACATCCGCGGGTCTTCGTCGGCGAAGGGGTGAAGGGCTCGCAGCGTCTTCGCCTTCGGCAGGGCGTCCACGAGCGCTTCGGCCATGCGGAAGTCGTCCTGCGTCGTGATCTTGAAGTTCATCGGCGAGCCCTCGACGACCGTCACGTCGTGACCGATGCGTTCGACCAGTTGGGCTTCGTCAGTCGGCTGGAATGAGCCGCGCTTTGCGAACGCTTCCATCAGCAGCGTGCGGCGGAAGACCTGCGGGGTCTGTGCCTGCCACAGGCCTGCTCGCGAGACGGTTTCTTCGATCGAACGATCGCCGCGGACTCGCTTGAGCGTTGCGGCCACCGGCGCCGCGGGGATCGCCGCGCCGCTCGCCTCGGCCGCCTTGAAGATCGCAGTGATCCACTCGGCGACGATCAGCGGCCGGGCGGCATCGTGGACGGCGACGAAGTCGGCCTCGGGACGCACGCGGGCCAGCGCGTTCTGCACAGTGTCGGCCCGCTCGGTTCCACCCGGGACGATGTCGACGTTCATGAAGGCCAGGTTCGCGCGGTACTTCTCCTTGAACCAGTCGATGTCCTCGGGCGAGACGCAGATGAGTGTCTGCACGACGTCGTCGCGATTGACGAACGGCTCGACCGCACGGATCCAGACCGGCCGCCCCTTGAGCTCCTGAAAGACCTTCCGCTTGGACGGCGGCCCGGATCCGAACCGGGAGCTTCGTCCCGCAGCGGGGAGAATAACGGCGAAGCGGGGCATGGCAGGCACCTGAGAGTGGTCGCGAGGACAGGCGACGCATCTCGGTCGCCCGCAAACTCCACTTTATCGCGCCAGGCTTCGGACGGTCCAACATCGGTGTGATCGGCATCGCTGCGAACGAATAAGTCCGAGCATTGATCCCGTGCTCGACGGTCAACTGCAGGGGCCACGGAAACGACGGAGGGGACGGATTGGACGGAAAAATGCACGGCGCTTCCTTCCGTGCTCTCCGTCCCATCCGTCGTTTCCGTGGCCCCTCTGCTCTCCGGACCGTGCGGCGTGCGCGGAAAGGGCAACCGCGTCGACATGCCGCGCACAACCCGAAGAGCTTACGTCCCGTGCTTCGCACGCGCGGCGGGTGAACAAGTTTTGCATGCAAGGCGGGAAGTGACTTGACGTTTCAAGCAGCGTTGGTGGGAGGGTCGATGTTCCCGATGTTGGCCGAGTCGTCCGCGCCGCAGCCCGGTTGCGTGCGGATCGTGCCAACGTCGACGGCGGCGCGGTCCCTCCAATGGATTTCCTCGGGCCGGATTCACCATGGACGACGAAATTCTTCAGGAATTCCTGGCGGAAAGCTGGGAGAATCTGGGTCGGCTCGACAGCGAGATCGTCGCGCTGGAAAAGTCGCCCGAGAATGCCGAGCTGCTGGCCAGTGTTTTCCGCACGATCCATACCATCAAGGGGACGTGCGGGTTTATCGGGCTGACGCGGCTCGGGGCGGTCGCCCACGCGGCCGAGAACATTCTGGGACAGATGCGGGACGGGACGCTCGCGGTCACCCCCGCCGCGATCTCGATCGTGCTGGAAGCGGTCGACGTCATCAAAGCGCTACTGCAGGGGTTGGAAGCGACCGGCAAGGAACCTGAGGGAGACCACTCGAAGCTGATCGCCAAGCTCGACCTGCTGGCGACGGTTGCGGATGGTCCGAAGGTCTTGCCGGCGGCGGCGCCCGATCCCGCCCCGCAAGAGGCGGTCACTGAAGTGAAGCTCGTTGTGGCGAGCACGCCTGTTGCAGCGCCGCTTCCGGCGGCAATACCCGCTACGCCGCAAGCGGCTGTTCCTCCTGCTCCAGCGCCCGCCGCGCCGATCGCTGCTCCCGTTCCCGCCGCGTCGAAGGCTGCCGCCCCGCCCGTCGAGCGACGCCTGGAAGCCGATGAGCACGAAGCGGAAGGAGACGCGCGGAAGAGCGTCGCCGACCTTTCGATCCGCGTGAACGTCGAAGTCCTCGACAGCCTGATGAACCTCGTCGGCGAGCTCGTCCTCACCCGCAACCAGCTGCTCCAGCTGGCCCGCGGCGATGATGAATCGAAGTATGCCGCACCGATCACGCACCTCAACCGCGTCACGACCGACCTGCAGGAAGGGGTGATGAAGACCCGCATGCAGCCGATCGGCAATGCGTGGAGCAAGCTCCCGCGGCTGGTGCGTGACCTGATGCAGGTGACGGGGAAGTCGCTCGACCTGGAGATGACGGGAGCCGAGACCGAGCTGGACCGGACAGTGCTCGACGCCATCAAAGACCCGCTCACGCACATGGTGCGGAACTCGGCCGACCACGGCATCGAGTCCCCCGAGGTGCGGCGCTCGAAAGGGAAGTCCGAGACCGGCAAGATCCGCCTGCACGCGTATCACGAAGGGGGCCACGTCATCATCCGCATCGAGGATGACGGGGCGGGGATCAACGTCCAGAAGGTGAAGCGGAAGGCGATCGAGAAGGGCTTGCTGACGGAAGCCGACGCCGATCGGATGAGCCAGGCGGAGCTGCTGGCCCTCATCTTCCGCCCCGGTTTCTCGACGGCCGAGCAGATCAGCTCGGTGTCGGGTCGCGGCGTGGGAATGGATGTGGTGAAAACGGCCATCGAGCGCATCGGCGGCACCGTCGAGCTGATGTCGACCGAAGGGCACGGTACGACGGTCCGCATCAAGATCCCGCTCACGCTGGCCATCATCTCGGCGCTGGTTGTCGAGAGCGGCGGCGAGTCGTTCGCGATTCCGCAGCTTGGCGTCGTCGAACTGGTGCGGTTGTCGGCCGAAGACCGCAACACGCGCATCGAGCGGATTCACAACCAGGAAGTCTTCCGGCTCCGGAACCGGCTGCTTCCGCTCGTCCATCTGCATCGGCAGTTGAAGCTGTCGTGCTCGCGGTCGGACGACGCCAGCGAAGACGTCAACATCGTCGTGGTGCAGGTCGGCGAGGACCAGATGGGGCTGATCGTCTCCGAGGTGTTCGACACCGAAGAGATCGTGGTGAAGCCGGTCGGCACGCTGCTCAAGGATATCGGCATCTACCAGGGGACGACGATCCTGGGCGACGGCCGCGTGATCATGATTCTCGACGTGGCGGGCATCGCGACCGAGTGCGGCGGCAAGGCAGTCAACTCGGCGCTCCGAGACCGGGCGGCGGCCGAGGACGCCAACAGCGACGCCGGCTCGCTCACCAGTCTGCTGCTGTTCGATGCAGGGAACGAGTCGACGATGGCGGTCCCGCTTTCGCTGGTGGCGCGGCTCGAAGAAGTGCCGCGGTCGAACATCGAGCGGAGCGGCGACCGGCTGGTCGTGCAGTATCGCGGCGATCTGTTGCCGCTGCTGCCGGTGGATGGGGCTTACGGGCGTCCCGAGCTCGACCCGCAACCGGTCATCGTCTTCTCGGAAGGCCAGCAGTCGATGGGACTGATGGTCGACCAGATCCAGGACATCCTCGAAGAACGGCTCGTCATCCGGATGCAATCGCGACGGACGGGCGTGCTGGGGACGGCCATCGTCAACGGCAAGGCGACCGACATCGTCGACACGAACCACTACGTGATGCAGGCCAACCCGGACTGGTTCACGTCGACCGAGCAGCCGTCGCAGCGCCGCATCCTCGTCGTCGACGACTCACTCTTCTTCCGCCAGCTCGTGACGACGGCCCTCGAATCGGAAGGGTGCCGCGTAACGACTGCCGAGAGTGCGGTGGCGGCGGTCGAGCGGATCGAGAAGGGAGAACGGTTCGACCTGATCGTGACCGATCTCATGATGCCCATGATGGACGGTTTCGAGTTCGCCGAGTGGTTGCGGTCGCGGCCTGAGTCGCAGTCCATTCCGCTTGTCGCGCTCACGTCGCTCGGACAGGCGAACCACGAAGCCCGGGCGCTTCAGGCCGGGTGCGACCGGTTCCTGCAGAAATTCAACGCCCAGCTCCTGACGACGACCATCGACGATCTCTGCTACCGAGCCCAGTCCCGGCATGGAGTGAGCGCATGAGCCGAGCCGCAACCCTCGAAGCCTCCCCGCTACGGGACGGAATGAGTCACCAGCTCGATTACGAAAACCAGTACGTCTCGTTCCGACTCGGGACGCAGTGGCTCGGCGTGCCGGTCAACGTCGTCCAGGAAGTTCTCAACCCGCAGTCCATCCGCCGGGTGCCGCGTGCCCCCAGCGAAGTCGCCGGGTTGCTCAACCTGCGAGGACAGATCGTCACCGCCGTCGACCTGCGGCAGCGGCTCGGGCTCCCCGAATACAACGACGAACGCGGCAGCATGAACGTCGTCGTCCGCCATGGTCAGGAATCGTTCAGCCTGCTGGTCGACGACGTCGGCGACGTGATCAACGTCTCGGGGCAGAAGCTCGAGCCGGTGCCGAATTCGCTCGACGCCCAGTGGAAGGCCGTGACGAAAGGCGTGTTCCGCCTCGAGAAGCGGCTGTTCGTGATCTTGAATGTTCCCGCGGTGCTGAAGTTCGGCTGACGAAGACAGGGGGTCCGCAAGACGAGGGGTCAGGAATCAGGAATCAGGATTCAGGGAAGAGACGTTATCGCGCATTCCCGCCAGCGGACGATGGCTGGTGGGTCAGCGATCGAACCTGACCCCAACGACGAACGAACCCATCCGGTTCAACAGACCACCCTGCCTTTCCCTGATGCCTGCAGCCGGATTCCTGACCCCCCCCGACCCCTGGATCTCCCCGTGTCATTGAACGCCACTGCGCTCCGTCGATCGTTCGAGTTGATCGCGCCGCGGGCCGATCGGTTCGCGGATCGATTCTATGAAAAACTGTTCGCCGATTTTCCCGATGTCCGCCCGCTTTTCGGCCGCACGGAACTCGCCGAGCAACGGCGGATGCTGATCCAGATGCTGACGGTCGTCATGCGATCGCTGGAGCAGCCGGCGATGCTGTCGCGGATCCTCGGGGAACTGGGCGCGCGGCACGTCGGCTACGGGGTTCGTGAAGAACATTACCCGCTGGTGGCCCGCACGATGATGGCGGTGTTGCGGGAGTTCGCCGGCGAGGCCTGGACCGAGGAATTCAATACCGCCTGGACGGAGGCGTTGTACGCCGTCGCCGGCCTGATGCTCGAAGGAGCGAAGGGACGGCAGCCCGTCGCGGCAGGAGTGGAAGCAGGGGCCAGTCATTCATCCGGCGGGGCGTTCGTGTCCGCCGTTCACAGCGATCGATCTGCGGTTCGTTCCGCGCCTAGGGAGGGCCATTCGATGACGGTGGAGACGAGTTGGGGTGTGCGGAACGGATCGGCCGCGGCAGCGCCGTCGACGGAGAATGCCGCGTTGTTTTATGGGATGGTCGAGGCGTCCCCCGCCGCGATGATGGCGGTGCTGGGGGATGGCACGATCTTTTATGCGAATCGCAAAGCCCAGGAGCTGTTACGGCAATTGCAGTCGGTCCTCGGCTTCGGACCGCAGGAGCTCGTCGGCGGTCCCGTCCGCCGGCTGTTCCGCGCGTTGCCGGAAATCGACCTGCCTCCCTCGCGCTCGATGCAGCCGCGGACCGTGAAGGCCCGCGCCGGCAACGAGATGCTCGAAATCGTGATGACTCCGATCGCGGACGCGAAGGGGGACGTCGCGGGCGAACTCTGGCTGTGGGAGCTGACGACCGACCGCCTCCAAGCGGAAGAACTGCGGATTGACAGCGCGGGACAGATCGCGGCGATGAGCAAATCGAACGCCGTGATTTCGTTCAACCTCGACGGAACGATCATCGACGCGAACGACAACTTCCTGAGCGCGGTCGGCTACCATCTGGAGGAGGTCCGTGGAAAGCACCACGGCCTGTTCGTCGATGACGAGTACCGTCGCAGCCCGGAGTATCGCGAGTTCTGGGGGAAGCGGACTCGGGGAGAGTATGTCGCCGGCGAGGTCCGGCGTCTGGGGAAGGGGGGCCGGGAGATCTGGATCCAGGCCTCTTATAACCCGATCCTCGACCTGAGCGGCAAGCCGTTCAAGGTGGTGAAGTACGCCAGCGACATCACCGCTCAGGTGAAATCGCGGCAGGAAATGATCGGACTGAAGTCGGTTCTCGAGAACCTGCCGTTCAACGTGATTCTTGCGGACACCAGCCTTCGGATCACGTACCTGAACCCCTCATCGGTCAAGCAGCTGAGCGCGCTGGAAAAGTTCCTGCCGATCAAGGTGCGGGACATTGTCGGGCAGAGCATCGACATCTTCCACAAGAACCCCGCGCACCAGCGGAACCTGCTGGGCGACACCGGCAATCTGCCGCACCGGGCTCAGATCAAGGTCGGCCCGGAGACGCTCGACCTGCTGGTGAGCCCGGTCCGCGACGACAAGGGGAACTACCTCGGTCCGATGGTGACCTGGGAAGTGATCACCGAGAAGCTGCGGATCCAGAATGAGATGGTGCGGGTCCAGAACATGATGGACCAGATGAGCATCAACATCATGCTGGCCAACCGCGACCTTGAGCTGGTCTACATGAACCCCGCCTCGGTCAACACTTTGCGGAAGATCCAGCATCTGCTGCCGATTCCGGTCGACCAGATGATCGGCCGCAAGATCGACATCTTCCACAAACAGCCCGAGATGCAGCGTCGGCTGCTGTCGGACCCGCGCAATCTTCCGCACAACGCGAAGATCAGGCTTGGAACGGAAACGCTCGACCTGCGGGTAGCGGCGATCCTGGACAAGGATGGGAACTACGTCGGTCCGATGGTGAGCTGGGCCGTCGTGACCGAGATGGTGAAGCTGGCGGACGACTTCGAATCGTCGATCAAGTCGGTTGTCACTTCGGTGACGGCGGGCGCCACGCAGGTCCAGGGGAACTCGCGGAACATGGCGGCGACGGCCGAGGAGACCGCCCGCCAGGCGCAGGTGGTGGCGGCGGCCAGCGAGGAGGCGACGAAAAACGTCGAGACGGTCTCGTCGGCGGCCGAGGAGTTGAGCGCGTCGATCGCGGAGATCGCCCGGCACGTGCAGGATGCGTCGCGAATGACGCAGCAGGCCGTGCAGGAGGCGAACAAGACGAACCTGACCATCAAGGACCTCGGCGAGTCGAGCAACCAGATCGGCCAGGTGATCAAGGTGATCACGTCGATCGCCCAGCAGACGAACCTGCTGGCCCTCAACGCGACGATCGAAGCGGCCCGTGCGGGCGAAGCCGGCAAGGGGTTTGCGGTGGTCGCGAACGAGGTGAAGGAACTGGCCCGGCAGACGGCCAAGGCGACCGAAGAGATCAGCCAGAAGATTGGAGCGATTCAGTCGGCGACGGGAGTGGCCATCACGGCCATCGGCTCGATCGGCGACAGCATCGGCCGGATCAACGAGATCTCGACGACCATCGCCAGCGCCGTCGAAGAGCAGACGGCCGCGACCAACGAGATTTCGCGGAACGTCTCCGAAGCCGCGAAGGGGACGGCCGAGGTGAGCAACAACATCACCGGCGTCTCAGGGGCCGCGGAAGAAGGGGGCCGGGCGGCGGCCGAGATGTTGGACGCTTCGGAGAACCTGACAAAGCAGTCTCAAGCGCTCGACCATCTCACGAACGAGTTCCTGAAGCGGATGCGGGTGCTGTGACGGGGACTGCGGTCTGAACGACGTCCAAGTCGGAAATCCAGGCAGCCCGGTCGCGATTGCGGCCGGGCTGCCTGCGTTCAGTATCAGACCGTCGATTTCTCAGGCTGTGGCGGGTTGGCGCTTTGGACGCGGTCCACCCGGCTTTCCACCGCCGCCGCCGAAGCGACGACTGCCAAAGGGCCGCTTGCCCTGCGGGCGACGGCCATTCTGGCCGGGACCGCGGAAGGGACGGTCGCCGCCTCCTTCGGCTCCGGCGAGCTTGCTGGCCGGGTAGTTGTCGTCGACCGTGATCGTCATCTTCATGATGCGTTCGATCGAACGGAGCATGCTCCGCTCGGTCGCATCGCAGAAGGTGAGGGCGATGCCCGAGGCTCCGGCCCGGCCGGTGCGGCCGATGCGATGGACGTAGCACTCGGGCTCGATCGGCAGGTCGTAATTGACGACGTGCGTGATGCCGTCAACGTCGATGCCGCGGGCCGCCAGGTCGGTCGCCACCAGGACGCGAACGCGCCCCGAGCGGAAGCCGTTCAGTGCCCGTTCGCGGGCAGCCTGCGACTTGTTGCCGTGGATGGCGTTCGACTGGACGCCGCTTTCGCTCAGGCGTTCGGCGAGCTCGTTCGCCCCGCGCTTGGTGCGGGTGAAGACGAGGACGCGGCGGGCTTCGGGCTTGTTGAGCGTTTCGAGGAGAAGCGTTCGCTTCTGCTTGCGCTCGACGAAGAGGACTCGCTGCTCGATGCGCTCGACGGGCGTCGATTGCGGCGTCACCGAAATGCGGACGGGGTCCTGCAGCAGGTTGCCGGCCAGTTCGGCGATGGCGGGGGGCATCGTCGCGGTGAAAAACAGCGACTGACGCTTCGGGCCGAGAGCGCCGATGATCTGCTTGAGGGCCGGCAGGAAGCCCATGTCGAGCATGCGGTCGGCTTCGTCCAGGACGAACATCTCGATTTTGTCGAGGAAAATGTGCCGCTGCTCCATCAGGTCGCAGAGGCGGCCCGGCGTCGCGATGACGGTGTGAACGCCGCGAACCATGGCCCGCACCTGCGGTCCCTGGCCGACGCCGCCGAAGATCACCGTCTGGCGGGTGCGGACGTTGCGGCCGTAGCTGTGGAAGCTCTCGGCGATCTGCGACGCCAGCTCACGCGTGGGCGAGAGGACGAGGACGTTGGGCGACTTGGGGATTGCCCGGCGGTTCTGGGCGTTGAGCCGCTGGAGGATGGGGAGTGCGAACGCGGCGGTTTTGCCGGTGCCGGTCTGGGCGCACCCCATGAGGTCGCGTCCGGCGAGGACGTGCGGGATGGCTTCGGCCTGGATGGGCGTCGGCGTGGTGTACTTTTCGGCTTCCAAAGCCTCGAGCAGCGGGGCGCACAGTCCGAGGTCGGCGAAGGTCTTGGACGACAAGCAATTCTCCTTGAAGGTCAGCAGTCGCTACAATCGCAGCGGGGGCGGACGAGTCATCGGCCGCCATCGATAAAATGGGGATGGAACGCGGCGCAGCGTCTCTGGAAAGAGGGCGTCAGCGGACGTTCCACAGGTTGGCCGTCGCTCGAGCGAGGGACGGCCAAGGGTGCGGAACTGGCACGCGGGAAAAGCCCGAAGGTCGGTGGGGGCGAGTCGCCTCTTCCGACCGACCACCTGCGGGCAGACGCAATCGCGTTCCTGCAGACGTCACCCGCGATTCTTTGACTTGAGGCCGTCCGGCAAGTAGCGGAGACCGGAAAACAGGTCGAAGACGCGACGTGTGGCGATGAATGTGTGATCGTTCCGCCGGTCAGACCGAAGCCTGACCGTGTGCGAATGGTAACAGAATCCGGCGCGAATGAGAGGCCAATTCTGGTCGAATGTGAAAAATCGCTTTGGAGGGACACGTTGCAGCCGCAAAATCGGCGGCGAACCGTGGGCCACGCTTCCAGGCTGTCAGTGTGGCACGAGACTCCGTCTCGTGAAGTTGCGCGGCGAACCGAAAGGCTCCCCCAGGGCTCGTCGACTCATATAGATCGAATTCACGCAAACCGTTGAACATTGGAGCGACTTTCGACCTTTCCACCCGAATTCACGACATGGAATGTCGTGCCACACTGGCCGCTCGACATCCCCCCGATGCCTTCCGTACGATCTCACAATGAGCGAGTCCTTCGAGTCGGCGTCCCGCCCTTCCCGTTCGTCCCGTCCCGGCAAGCCCCCGCGCGGCCCCGCACGCAAGCCTCACGGCCGTTCCCCAGAACGTCCGCGCGAGCGTCGTCCGGAAGAAGGCGTTTCCACGCGCTGGGCGCAGCGTCCCCTCTCTCCAGACCCGACCGCGCCGCTCCCCGCGGTCTTCGCCAAGTCGGTCGGCCGGCATCCGATCCTGTATCGGAAGCGGATCGATCGGGTCGATCCGGGAACGCGGGCGGGGGATCTCGTGGCCGTCTACGACCTGGATGAGCGGTTGATGGGCTACGGCCTGTTCAACACCAAATCGGAAATGGCGGTGCGGATGGTGCGGTTCGAGCCGGACCTCCCCGACGACGCCTTCTGGCAGGAGCGGCTGGAGAATGCCGTTCGACTCCGTCGCGAGGCCCTGCGACTCGATGAGACGGCCAACGCGTACCGCGTGATTCACGCCGAAGCGGATGGTTTTCCGGGGCTCGTGGTCGATCGCCTGGGGGACGTTCTGTCGGCAGAAGCGTTCACCCCCGGAATGTTCCAGCGCGGCGAGGAGATCCTGTCGCGCCTGCAGCCGTTGTGTGGGACATCGCACACCGTGCTGCGGTGCAGTCCGCAATCAGAGTCGCAGGAAGGTTTCGTCGCCCCGCCGATCAGTTCCCCGCAAGCACCCGGCCGTGTCACGATTCAGGAATTCGGCACGCGGTTCCGCGTCATGTTCGAGGGAGGGCACAAGACCGGCTTCTTCTGCGATCAGCGGGACAATCGCCGCCTGCTGGCCGGGTTCTGCCGCGGCAAGACGGTGCTCGACCTGTGTTGCTACACCGGGGGCTTCGCAGTCCAGGCGAAGGTCCTGGGCCAGGCTGAGGAAGTGACCGGGGTCGACCTCGACGAATCGCCGTTGGGTCTGGCTCGGGAGAACGCGAACCTCAACCAGGCGCGCGTGAAGTTTGTGCAGGCAGATGCCTTCGGATGGATGCGGGAAGCGCTGCGGCATGGGAAGCGGTATGACGTCGTCGTTCTCGATCCGCCGAAGCTGATCCGCAACCGGGGCGAGCTCGAAGAGGGAACCCGACGCCATTTCGACCTGAACCGTCTGGCGATGCAGCTGGTGTCTCCGGGGGGCATTCTGCTCAGCTGCAGTTGTGCGGGGCTGCTGGGGGAGGAGGAGTTTGTCCGTCTTCTCTGCTCCGCTGCACGGCAGGCGGGCGCGCCGCTGGAGGGAACTGCCGAGGAGGGAGAGACGATGTCGCGGCGGCACGGACCGCGTGAAATGCAAATCCTGTTTCGCACGGGAGCGGCCCCGGATCATCCCGTCAGTTCCGAGTGCCGTGAGACCGAGTATTTGAAAGCGGTGTGGATGCGGTTGACGTAGGACGCTTGAGATCGAGTTCGCCGTAGCCCGGCCTTCCCAGGCCGGGTGGGAAAGGATTGCTACCAGATTCGGAGCAGCTTTTTTCGTCCGGCCTTGGAAGGCCGGACGACGACCGCCGCCACATGCAGTCGTAATTCGCTCTCGTTCCCGCAGCATTTCACACGGCAACGGGAGAGCCCTATCATCCGCTCATGAATTCAATCACCGAAACAAGCAACCCATCGAACTTCGAGCAATCGCTCGCGGAACTTCAGCGAATTGTCGCCGACCTCGAATCGGGGGCGCTGGGGCTGGAGCAAAGCCTGGCGCAGTTCGAGCGGGGGATTGGGCTGCTGCGGCAGTGTCGGACCGTCCTGGAGCAGGCGGAGCAGCGGATCGAAGTCCTGACGGGGGTCAACAGCCAGGGAAATCCGACGTTCGCCCCCTTCGATGCCACTGCCACGGCGGAGCAGCAAGGGAAGTCGGCGGGACGACGACCGCGCCGCAAGGCGAAAGCCGCCGAAGCGGAGCCCGACGTTTCCCCTCCAACGGTTGCGCCGGCCCCCGCAACCGGCGTCGAGGAAGCGAATGCCACGGCGACTGATCAGGTCCCTCCCTGGGAGCCTCTCACCGGCGGCAATGACACTGGGTCGTCCATCGACGCGTCGAGCCATGAGAGCACCGATTCGGACGACAGCCCGCGGCTTTTCTGAGAATTGGGGCGCCGCGACGGGAGGCATGTCAGACCGGCAGGTCGTCTTTCCCCCAAGCGATCCTGCGGACGATCTCTTCTTGAGACGTCCTTGAGCCGGCGAAGAACGGGCCATTCCTCAGATTTTCATGTTGCGGGAAGTCAACAAGCCGTCATTGGTCTGAATCCGAGGCACAGCCCTGCCAATCGCGCGATTCGCCGCGACGGGGCCGAGAATTCGCGGACCGCGGAGCTCTCGTCTTCCGCGAGGGCTGACCCCTCCGTAGGGTGGGGAGCTGATGCGGGATTCCGTTCGCGTCTCGCATCGTCCCCCCCATCGACGTTCCTCGGGCCATCCCCATGAGCGCCGCTCTCGCGATCGAGTCGCAGGTTCCGCCGTCGCGTGTCGCCTCACCCGCCGCACCGCCGTTCTCCTGCGCTCCTCAACCTTCGATTTCATCGGAAGAAGTCGTGAAGAACGTTCGTTGGTTGATCCGACTCGATCTCCCGGAACCGCGTCGCGGGCTGCGATGCCTCAGCGGTTCGACCCGCGCCATGAAGCGGGCCATCGACATTGTCGGGGCGATTGTGCTGCTGGTCTTGTCCGCACCCCTGATGCTTCTGGCCGCCGTGCTGGTCAAGCTGACCTCCCGGGGCCCCATCATCTACAGCCAGGAGCGCGTCGGCCTGAACGTCCGCAATACCCGCGAGCGGCGCCGCGACTGGAACACGACTGCACGGGGCAGAAATTCCGGGCCCCCCGCCGGCGTGGAACGCCGTGTCGCAACCTCCGATCGCCGCGGATCGACCGGCTACGGCCGTCCCTTCGTCCTCTATAAATTCCGGACGATGACCGTCGATGCCGAACGGCATGGCGCGCAGTTCGCCCAGCGCCGCGACCCCCGCGTCACCTGGATCGGCCGCATCCTGCGGAAGACGCGGATCGACGAGCTGCCGCAACTGTGGAACGTCCTCAAGGGAGAAATGTCGCTCGTCGGGCCGCGCCCCGAGCGCCCGAAGTTCGTCGCCGAGCTCAAGCAGGAGATCCCGGAGTTCGTCCATCGCCTGGAGCTGAAGCCCGGTCTGACGGGGCTCGCCCAGGTGGTCAACGGATACGACAACGAGGTCGAGGGCTTTCGGAGGAAGGTCGCGTATGACCTCGCTTATCTGCAGAACTGTTGCATCCGGAACGATCTGAAGATCCTGGCCCGGACGGTGCTTGTCGTCCTGACGGGGCAAGGAGCGCTTTGACGCGCCAACCCGCACGCCGGCACATCGCCGCGTGTTGCGATCGAACGATCCGTCAGCGGCGTTACAATCCTCAGAGTCGTTCCCGGCGATCGGTGATTCCGGAACGCAACAGCCCAAGAGCGGGGGATCTGAAAGCTACGATAGGTCAGGGCGCAGGGTTCGCGCCCCGGCTGATTCTCGCGCACGCCCCTCGGCTTGACCCCTCCATGACTTCCGACCCCCAGGGCACCGGACCGACCGGCCCCGGTCCAGCGCTTCGCCCGCCCCCGAAAGGGTTGGGCAGCGACGCGGGAGCGCGCTCTTCGGCGGATCCCGCGCACCAGGGTGGGATGAACAACGGCTCGCTTCCCGCGGAACAGGATCATGGAACAGACGACCTCGTCCTGCAGACGATCTCTCACCTCGAAGAATTGCTGACCGAGAAAGACCAGCTGGGTACCGCATTGACGGTGCAGCTGGAAGAGGCCGCCGAGCGGATCGACCGCCTTCAGCGGCAGGGGAACGACCGCGGGGCGCGTGGCGGCGGGATTGGCAGCATTCCCGTCGAGATGCTCGAAGAGCAGCGGAACATTGCCGAAAACGTCGAGCGGTTTGTCGTCCAGTGGGAAGAGGCGCAGCCGACGGCCGCGCTCGCCCGGATCGAGATGCAGTTGATCGAATTGCGGGAGCTGGTCGTCTCGCAATCGGGGGGCGGTTCGCCGTCCTCCGAGACTGCTCCGCATGCGGCTCAGCAATCCGCTTCGAGCCTTGCCGGCTGGGAGGCGATGAAGGCCAACCTGCTTCAGGGGAACGAACCGGAAGAGGTTGTTGAGAGTGCCGAGCCGGCCGAGGAGGACCTCGAGGCCGAGATCACGATTCCACCGCCGAATCCGGTTCCGCCCGACGCGGATACCCGGATTCTGCATCTGGCGATCGAACAGCGCGACGCGTACATCGCGGCGCTGCAGCAGGCGATGCAGCGGGCCGAACTGCGGCATCGCAAGGCGGCCGTGCTGGGAGGCGGTGACGATGTTCCGGAATCGCTGCAGCATCGTCTGGCCGAACTGGAACACATCTTCCAGGAGCAGCAGCGGCTGGCGGAAGTCGAGCTGTCGCTCGAACGGGCGCGGCTCGGTCGCGAAGAGATGCGGTTGCGGCACGTCGACGAGACCCTGACCCGAGAGCTGAAAAGGCTCGGCGTCCAGTCCGGCAAGCCGGCGGCGGAGAGGCCGACCGAAGAGGCCGGAAGGAATGCCCGTTGGCGGCGGATTCTCGGCATCGTCAAACCCGAGGGGGAATGACGGGGCCTTCAGTGTCGCGCCCTTCGGCATTGCTGTCTCTGCGCGTGACACGACCGCTGGCAGACGTCGGGTTCCACCAACATCCCGTCTGAGCGCTCGAGTTGGCTCTTCCGGCCGCCGTCGACTCTATCGGTCGCTCCGGTGAGGGGAAACGACGTCTCCAGCCGCCTCCTTCCGGTTGAGATTGTGCGGGCAACGTCTTGCCGGAACGTTGTTTCAGGTGTACGTTCACCGAGACTGCCGTCGCTTGCGCGGCGTCCCCGGATCTGCCGCCTGAAAAAAAATCGTCAGATTCGCGGGAAGACGCAGGCCGCCACCCCGTTCTCTCTGGCAGAGACCTGTGCGACAGGTGCGAATCAAAAGGCAGGGACCTCACGACGGCTCCCTGCAAAACCTCTCTCGATGGAGTTGATGTCCCATGAAGCTCGTGAAGTTGCTGGCACTCGTGTTCGGACTTGGAATCGCCCTGCAGTTCGGCACGCAGACTGCCGACGCCGGGTACGGCGGCTGGGGTTACTACAACAACTACGGGTACTACTACAACCAGTACTACTACACCCCGACGCACTACCACTACTGCATCTACTACCCCAGCCAGCCGCGGTACGTGTACTACTACAACCCGTACCAGAAGGTTTACTGGGGCCGGTTCGACCTCCAGGGCAAGGACGGGGCGGTCTACTCGGAACTCGCCGAAAAGGATAAGAAGGGGACGCTGAAGGAAATTCCTGAAGAAGCCTTCCCGGCCCCCGGCGCGATGCCGAAGCATCCGGACGGCGTCGAAGGGAACTTCGCCGTTCCGCCGGCTCCGCCGAAGGAGGCCCCGAAGGACACCCCCAAGAACTGATCGGTTCAATCGGTTCTCTCGAAATCGAACCCGGCCGTGACCGGCCTCGCCCCTCAGTGGGCGACGCCTCCCACGGCCCGGTCTTCCGCGAGCGTGACGATGCCCCGCATCGTCACGCTCGCTTCGTTTAACACAGTCTTCGATGCGTCTTCCCCTGAGGGTTGAAAGGGCGCCAGGCGGGCCGTTGGTGGCCGATTGGCCGACTCATTTCGGCGATTCTTCGCCGGCATGCTCGAGGATCTGCTCTGGAGCCGACGGGGCGAACCTGCTAAAAGCCGCGACCTTCGAATCCCTCCCTGGGCCATTCCGGCCCGTTCTCCCCTTGGAATCGTTCCCGCATTCCCACCGTTCGAGTCCCTCGAACGGTGTCGCGCTGCGCTCTTGCTCGTTGATTCCAGCGGCACCTCCGACACATCTCACTCTTGACCAGGACGCGGACATGGATGCCGCCCGTTCCCCGACGCATTCCGTCAATTCGGCTCGCGGTGCACGGCCGGCTCGCGTGGTCGCCGGAATCGTCGCGTTGGCGGCGGCGGCATCGCTGGGATGCACCTCGTCGAAGATGACGCACACCGCCCGCACCGGCGTCGAGCAGATGCTCGTCTCGAACGCGGTCGACCAGGCTCTCGATAAAACCGACTTCAGTCCCTTCTCGGGACAGAACGTCTACATCGAGGAGAAATACATGGAGTGTGTCGACAAGCAGTACATCCTCGGCTCAATCCGTCACCGCACGTTGAAGGCGGGGGCGAATCTCGTCGCCAAGCCCGAAGAGGCGGACGTCGTCATCGAGCCGCGGAGCGGGAGCGTCGGGACCGACTCGAAAGATACGTTCGTCGGGATGCCGTCCCTGCAGATCCCCGGGCCGCTGCCGATCAGCATTCCCGAGATTCGCCTCTTCAGCCGCACGACGCAGTTCGGCACCGCCAAGCTCGGCATGGTGGCGTACGACGCGAAGTCGAAGCAGGTGCTGGGCGAGGGGGGCGTGTCGATCGCCCGGGCGGACGACAGCAACTGGTCCGCCTTCGGCCTGGGGCCGTACCAGAATGGCTCGCTCCGCCGCGAGTTGAGCCGCGGCACCAACACCCGCGGTCCGGTCACTCCGAATCCGCTCCCGTACTCGGTCGCGTTCTCGCCTCGAAATGATGCGAACACTCCCGGCAAGCTCCGGCTGACCGGCGGCGAACCGCGCCGCACGGCGGGCGACACCGTCGAGACGCCTGCGAAAGGCGAGTGAGTGCGGCTTCCGTTATACTGACCGCATGAGCGATCCGAACTCCCCAACGAAGCCGGCAGACAATTCCTCTGGCGGGCCGCTGCTTCCCATCGTTGACGGCAATGGTCCGTGGTACCGCGACGGGCTGCGGTTCACCTGCACGCAGTGCGGCGACTGCTGCACCGGGGCACCGGGGTACGTCTGGGTGAACGAGGAAGAGATTCGGCAGATTGCCGAGGTGCTCGACAAGCCGATCGGCGAAATTCGGCTGATGCACACGAAGCGCGTCGGCCGCGACCTGTCGCTCCGCGAGCACGCGAACGGCGACTGCACGTTCTTCGACGGGGCGACGCGCCGCTGCACGATCTACACCGTTCGTCCGAGACAATGCCGCACCTGGCCCTTCTGGAACTCGAACCTCGAGTCTCCCGAAACGTGGAAGGCCGTCACGCAGGTCTGTCCCGGCTCGGGCAAGGGTAAGCTGCACGACCTGACGGCCATCCAGGCGCAGGCGGCGGTTGTGGACGTGTGACGCGTCATGCCAAGGAGAGAGTGGCCATGACGCTCCCGTGAGGAAGGCCGGGCGGGAAAAGGTCCTCAAGAATCCATCCCGCTCGATTCTTCCCGACGGCTTAGTGGTCCATTTGACAAGTTTCAGGAGGGTTCCAGCGAACCTGAATGACCAGGAAGGGGTGGCTGGGGTCGAGGCTTTGCGAGCCCCCAGCGAACTCCGCGTCGAAAGCTGGGGGCTCCCTTCGGTCGACCCCAGCCACC
>JADZEF010000151.1 GCA_020850695.1 Planctomycetaceae bacterium
TGATCGGTGCGGTGGTCGAGGCCATCAACTGGTTCGCGTGGGGCGAAGACTCGACCTTCCGTTACTTCTTTGCGATCTACATCATCGCGACGACCACGGCCTTCGCGCTTCTCGTGTGGTGGGTCTTCTTTTCGCGGCTCTCGATGCGGGCGCGTCTGACGGGTCTCGCCGCCGCCGGTCTCGCCGTCGGAATGTTCTTCCTCATCTTCCGCATCGATGGGGTCGATGGAGTCATGGTTCCGCAATTTTCATTGCGGTTCCAGAAGAGTTCGGAAGAGCGGGCCCGGGAGTTCCGCGAACAGGCGGGTGAGAAGGCGAGTGTTTCCAGCTCTTCAGCCACCGAACGCTCGGGGGCAGCCGCCGGCGAGACACGCGGTGCGGAGAGTGAGTGGGTGGAAATCTCGGAGAACGACTGGCCGCAGTTTCGCGGGCCGCGCTGGGACAGCGTCGTCACCGATACTCTCGTCCGCACCGACTGGGACGCGAACCCGCCGAAGGAAGTCTGGCGGCGGCCGTGCGGGCTGGGATGGTCGTCGTTCGCTGTGGTCGGCAACAGGCTCTACACCCAGGAGCAGCTCGGCGGGGAAGAGTCGGTGACCTGCTACCACGCGGAGACCGGCAAAGAGATCTGGCGCCACGCCGATCCGGTGCGGCTCGATACGTCGCTGGGGGGCGATGGCCCGCGGGCGACGCCGACGGTGCATGACTCGCTGGTCTATTCGCTGGGCGGAACCGGCATTCTCAACTGCCTGGACGCCGCCACGGGCGAAGTGAAGTGGACCGTCGACATCGTGAAGGATGCGGGGATCGATGGAATCGCCGACAACACGCTCGACTGGGGGACGTCCGGCTCCCCGCTGGTCGACGAGACGCGGGTCTACGTCAATCCGGGTATCAGCCGCAGCAAGACTGACCTGAACGGAGCGGTCGCCGCCTACGACCGTCTGACGGGGAAGAAACTCTGGTCGAACGGCAACACGAAGGCCGGCTATGCCGCGCCGCGGCCGATCGAGATCGATGGCGTGAGGCAGATTCTGATCTTCGATGGGGCCGAGTGTGCGGGGTACGATCCGGAGACCGGCAAGAAGCTCTGGGCGAAGGCGTGGGTCAACAACCAGGCGATCAACGTCGCCCAGCCGATCCCGGTGGGCGAGCGGTCGATCATCGTCAGCTCCGGCTATGCGGCGGGAGCGATGCGGTTCGACGTCACCCGCAACGGCGAGGAATGGACGACGACCGAGCGGTGGACGCTGAAGAATCAGTTCAAGCTGAAGTTCAATGATGCGGTGCTACGGAACGGCTTTCTGTACGGGCTCGACGAGGGAATCCTGGCGTGCCTCGATGTGGAAACCGGCAAGCGGACGTGGCGGGAGGGACGGTATCGCTACGGGGAGATCGTGGTGGTCGCGGGAGAACCGCCGACGCACGATCTGATCGTCGTGCTGACCGAGAATGGCGAGTGCGTGCTGGTGAAGGCGTCAGGCGAGAAACCCGAGGAGCTTGGCCGCTTCAAAGCCGTGACCGGCACCTGCTGGAACCACCCCGTGGTCAATCGCGGCCGACTCTACGTCCGCAGCGAGCAGGAAATGGCGTGCTACGAAATCGGGACGGCGAAGTCGCGTTGAAGAGAAAAGGCAGGGCCACGGAAAAGACGAAGAGAATTGAACAGCGCGGACGTCCATTGGGCGTCGCCTGCACCGATTCCGTCAACTCCGTTTTCTCCGTCGTTTCCGTGGCCCCTGGCACTAACACCACGCAGAAGCACCGAACCTCGCCCTCGATCCGGCGCGAGGGCCACTTGTTCGTCGTCAGTTCAAACCGCCCAGCGGCTTCGCCCCGCCCAGGGGGCTTGGCTCACCCACGTTTTCTCCCTTGCCGTAGGTTTCCTGCAGTTGCCCCTTGACGAACTCGACCATCGTCTTGCGGCGTTCTTCTTCGTTGCCGGTCAGCTTCGGCTTCGCGGCGGGCTGCCCTTCGCCTTCCTGCGGGATGAGCCCCTCGGCGCGGGCTTTCTCGATTTCGGCCCGCTGAATCTGCTGCAGGTTGGCCTGGGCTCCCGCCTGACGGGCGGCCGCGACGATCCGCTTCTGAACTTCCGCCTGACCTTCGGCGATCTTCTTCGCATCCCACTTTGTCGCACCGACAAGCAGCGTGGGAGCATCCGGGATGTCGCCGACGTCCGCAAAAGTCGCCCCGACGCGCTTCAGATCCTTCATCAGTTCGGTCAACGTCTGGGCCACTTCCTGCGCCTGCGCGGGGTCGGTGAATTTCCGCTTATTCTTGTCCAGCGTGATGATCGCCTCGAACTCGAACGCGTCCTTGTCTTTCGCCCGCTTCGACTGCAACAGGGCTTTCTTGAAAATGGGCCCCGCCTTGGCCGGCGTGTCGAACGTTTCGGTCTTCCCTTCCAGCGTCACTTCAATCGAAACGCTGTCATCGTCCTTTTTCTTCGAGCCCTTGCCGGCCTTCTTCGGCTCCGGCTTTTCCGGCTTCTCTTCCGCCCCCTTGGCATCCTCCGCCCGTACCGCGGGATTAGACAAAAACGCGGCGGGGAAGATCAGCGCCAGACCCAGAGCGAGAGAAGAAAGCGAACGCAGCAGCATGGCACGAATCTCCGTCGCGAAGGGGCCGAAGGACGCGGCCGAGTGACGCGTCAGGCAAAGGGACGACCTCGTCATCCTACCGGCAATCGCCGGCGGGCGGGAGACTCAATCCGCCGGATCGGCCGAATCCTCTCGCCGTGCGGAGAGCAAGCCCGGGACGCACGCGCACTCAACCCCAGCGGACCCTCAATGGTTGAACAGGAACTCGCGGCTCGTCAGCAGGCTCCAGTAAAAGTCTTCGAGCGCGGTGCGACGCTCGGCCGCGGGCGTCGCCGCCAGCACCTGCAGCACGCCGGACTTCTCGGCCTCGGTCGGGAATCGCATCAGCGCCGAGAGGTAAGCGTCATCGACGATCTCCGCATCGGGCGTGCCGGCCGCCAGCGCCTGGTCGATCCGATTCCCCTTGGCCTCGAGCTTTGCATTCACCGTGTCGCCATTCATGAGGTGCAGCACCTGCACCATGCTCGGCTCGTTCGAGCGTTCGCACTCGCAGGTCAGAATCCGCTCGGGACGTCCGAACGTCCGCAGGAAGTAATGCTCGACATTCACGTCGCTCAGTTGCAGCGCCCGCGTCCCCGCCGGCTTGTCCTTGAACACGGTCGGCGACCCGCTCACCTGCGACAGCGCATCCAGCAACACCTCGGCCTTCAACCGCTTCGGAAAGTATCGCGAGTAATACCGCTCATCCGCGGCATTCGAAGCGGTGTGTCGGGGGTTCGAGGTTGAAGGTTGAAGGTTCAAGGTTGAAGAGGAAGACGGATCGCTCGCTGCCGTCTTCCTGCTTTCTGCCTTTCCCTGATTCCTGATTCCTGACTCCTGATTCCTGCCCCCCCCGACCACCACGCTCGACCGCTGATACGTCTGCGACGTCAGGATCAGCCGCATCAGCGACTTCAGGTCGTAGTGGTTCTTCAGCAGATCGTCCGAGAGGGCCGCCAGCAGCGGTTCGTTGCTCGCCGGGTTGGTCAGCCGCATGTCATCGACCGCCTCGACAATGCCGACTCCGAAATAGTTCGCCCACACGCGATTGATGACCGCCCGCCGGAACGCCGCATTGTTCGGCGACGTCAGCCATTCGGCGACCACCTCGCGGCGATCGGCGGTCGACTCGAAAGGAACGGCCGGAGCATCGAGCGGGCGCGGCGGTTGCGGGCGGCCGGTGCGGGGCTGGATCAACTCGCCGTCGTCGACAACATAGATCGTCCGCTGGCCATCCCCGCTCCGGAAGTCACCCCCCCAGCCCTTCCCGCGAACGCGCGAGAAGAGGTTGGCCATGCCGTAGTATTGGTCGTTGGTCCATTTCTCGAGCGGGTGATCGTGGCAGCGGGCGCAGTTGATCGACGTCCCCAGGAAGGCCATCGTCACCGTCTCGGCCATGTCGAGCGGATCCTGGTGCAGCGAGTAGAAGTTCGCCGCCCCGTTCTCATACGTCCCCCCCGACGCCGTCACGACCTCGCGGGCGAAGCGATCCCACGGCGTGTTGTCCTGCACCTGCGTGCGGATCCAGTTCGAGAACGATTCGAGGGCCTTCGGCCGCAACCGCGCCCCGCTCAACAGCAGCATGTCCGACCACCGGTAGGTCCAGTAGTCGACGTACTCGGGACGCGTCAGCAGGAAGTCGGCCAACCGCTCCCGCTTATCGGGCGAACGATCAGCAAGAAACGCACGCGTCTCGTCCGACGTCGGCAGAATGCCGAGCGTGTCGAGATACGCCCGCCGCAGATATTCGCCATCGGTGCAGCGCGGCGACGGCGGAAGATTGAGCGCCCGCAACTTGTCGAGCACCAGCCCATCGATCAGGTTCGACCGCTCGGCCTCGGCGAACACCTCGGCCGGTGCGGGATTCGGATAGGGCGACGCAACGGTCGCGACGACATTCGTCGACAGATACCACGCGACAATCGCCGACTCGCCGTGCCCGATGATCTTCACCAGCCCCTTGTCGTCGACCTCGGCCACCGTCTGGTTCGTCGACGTGAACTTCGCCCACTGCGTGACGTCTTCCGTCCGCCCGTTGCTGAAGTGCGCTCGCACCACAATCTGCTGCGAAGCCCCCGGCTGAACGATCACGTTCTCCGGCAGCACCTCCAGCCGCGTCAGCCGCGGGTCGTCGTCCGTCGGCGCCGCATGCCCGCCGGCGATCCACTCGGAGACGACGCGATACTCGAGCGAATCCTCGCGAAACCGGATGCCCCCCTTGTGCGGAATGGCCCCGGTCGGCTTCGTCAGCAGCAGGCTGCGGCCCGGATCATCGGGAACGATCCGCCGGCCGCGCGACTGCCGCGTCAGCACGCGGTAATCGAACTCCGGGTCATACCCGCGGAGCGACAACTTGAACCCGTTCTTCCCGGCCGCCGCCCCGTGGCAGGCCCCCATATTGCAGCCGGTCTTCGACAGAATCGACTGCACGTGATTGCGAAAACTCCACTCCCCCGCACCCTCAATCCCCGCCGCCGTCACCTGCGCCACGGCCGTCTGCTCACCGGCCCGCGCGGTCAGCGTCGCCTTGCCATTGGCGACGGCGAACGCCATCCCGCCGTCCACCTTCACAACGTTCGGATCGCTCGAAGTGATCGTGACGTTGTCACGCACCTGCCCGATGAGCCGCCCCTCCTGAACCGACTCCACCAGCAATCGCTGCCCGAGCCGCACATCCCCCAGCGTGAACTCCGCGGGAA
>JADZEF010000152.1 GCA_020850695.1 Planctomycetaceae bacterium
CCCGGCTATGCCTCGACGTCAATCTGGCCGGAATGGCCGTCGCGTTCACGGTCTCTCAGATCCACGACCTCGCGAACACAATCCGCACGCTTTTCCTCGGCTTCTACACCTAGAAACGGAAGAGCCGTATATTCACAATGACGAGTTCCTCGAATACCACCTCTCCATGGATCTTCTCCCAAGATCTTGCAACGTGCCTCAAGACGTGTTTTAACTGACGCGGAGACGGTACGAGTTGAGCGGCGCTTCGGGCCTCGTTCCGCATTCCAAATACAGCGTACGCATTTATGGTGTCCCGCGTCATTCGATGCTCGTCGGTATTGGGGTCGATGTCATGAGAATCGGCCATGCACGCATTCTGCACTTCTTCGATAATCGACATCGAGTGTTCCCAGCCGAAATGCGGCATCGTAATAATTTCATCGCATAGCTTCTCGTAGTCAATTCGCTGTCCCGTCGGCGATGGTCTCCCAGAGAGTACGCATGTGACGCCGGACACTCTCTTAAAGCGATACAGCAGCGCCAATATTTGAGCTACATCGAACGACGAATGTTCATTGCGATCTAAGTCGTCGATCACCAGAACGAGTCGGCAAGACAATGCTCTCAGAACGGACTCTATCCGGCGCAACTGCTTCTCGGGGCTATTCCCGTGCTCCAAGAATATCGCCAAGATCCCTGCTAGTGTTCCACTTGTGGAGACGGAGCGATGGTACGCTGCCGGCAAGCCTTTCAAGGCCAGGGCGTCCACTTCAAGCTCAAGTCGCCGGATCACCTCTTCGAGGATTATCTCAAGTGCTGCGGAAGAGTCGGAGAATCCCCAGCAGCTAACGGTCACAAAAAGGAACGCGCCATCCTCCCCATTGGACTTCTTGTTCAGAAGGGCGGAGACCAAGTTAACTACGCTCGACTTCCCAGTCCCATGATCTCCCTTGAGTCCTAAGGTCTTTGGTTGCTCTGGTGATTTGAGCCGATCGGCGATGAGGCGTGCGGAAGCCACGTACTTAAAACGATCGTCCTCGGTGAATCTGATAGGTGCCTCAGAATTCAGCCACGCGAATGTCGCACTGGACTTGCTACCTATTGATGATGAAGAAGTGCTGCTGTGGAGGGAAGCATTCTCAAAACGGTACTTCAGCGATGATACGGCACTAATCATGCAAATAATGCTTAGCAATATTGCGCATGAATCAAATGCATTGAGTGCCGAGCAGTTGAGAGACCTTGGGATTGGATAGACGATCTCGAATGAGAACGCGATTGCGAACGTCATTGCCGCTGCCCCTACGGCTGCGAGGGAAGTGGGCGGGTAGATCAATGTGTTGAGTAGGTGCTTGAAACGGAATGAACCAATTGTTGCCACGAAGGCTATGAGCGAGGTTGCCAGTAGTAGGCATGCGGCGACACTTAGCGCCGGAGACACCACGGCGACACGGGCGACCTCCTTGTGAAGTAAGTCGGTCCAGCCATCTGAAACATGCGCTAATACGTATGAAGCAAGTGCAGCGACGGCGGCTAGTTGAGTCGCTGATGCCCATCGATGCCACGTTGGACCTAGCATTGTTCACTCTGGGAACGAGGTTTCGGGGATTACGATGGTTCGTTTAGGAAACGTCCAGCTCGTTCAGCACAAACTCACTATTTGCGGCATAGGGCAAACCTGAAAAAGGCCCGACATCACGCGGATGTCGGGCCAATCAAAATCAGGATCGAAAGGTGGCGAAGACAAAAGCAGCCTAGCCACCTGCTATCGTCTCAGCTGCAACCCATGCTGTTTCCGCAGTTGTGGCACAGGTAGCAGTTGCCGTTGCGGACGGTGATCGCTCCGCAGTTGTCGCAGGCCGGGGCGTCGAGCTGGAACTGGGCGAACTGGGCGCTGCGGGCCGCCGGACTGCTCGCCAACACCGGCATCACGGCCTCCACCGTCGCCCCGGTCGACTTCGACGTCACGGGCCTGGCGGGGGCGTGCACGCCGTTCGTCTTCACCCCGGGCGTGCCGTTCGCCGGCGAACCGTTCGTCCCCTTGGCCGAAACCTCGGACGCCGTCGCCGCCGCACCCTTCGCGGCCGGTGCGTCGCCCCCCGACTTCGCCAGCGGCGGAGCCGAGTACGTCGTCACGCCGTCCGCCTTTTCTCCTGTCTCCTGACTCCTGTCTCCTGACTCCTTCCCCGACTCCTTGTCATCCGGCACCACCCGCTTCGGCACGTTCGCCTCGCGGTAGCCGGGGAGGAACTCGATTCCCAGCCAGCGGAAGATGTAGTCGGCGACACTCTTCGCGTTCGGGATGTCCGGGTTCCCCGTCCAGCCCGCCGGCTCGAACCGCATGTGGGTGAACTTGCTCACCAGGGCGTCGAGCGGCACGCCGTACTGCAGCGACATGCTCGTCAGCGTGCCGATGGTGTCCATCAGCCCGCCGATCGTGCTTCCTTCCTTCGCCATCGTGATGAACAACTCGCCCGGCGTGCCGTCCTCGAACAGCCCGACCGTGATGTACCCCTCGTGACCGCCGACGCTGAACTTGTGCGTGAGGCTGTGGCGGGTGGTGGGGAGGTGGCGGCGACGCGGCTTGAGTGAAGCCTGCGAACCCGCAAGCGTCTCTTCGCCAGCGTCCGACGACGCCGTGGACTTTTTCTTTTTGTCAGAATCCTTGCCGGTGTTGAGGGGCTGGCTCTGCTTCGACCCGTCGCGGTAGATGGCGAGGGCCTTCAGTCCGAGCTTCCACCCTTCGACGTAGGCGTTCTCGATGTCTTCGACGGTCGAGTCTTCGGGCATGTTGACCGTCTTCGAGATGGCCCCCGAGAGGAACGGCTGGGCGGCCGCCATCATCGTGACGTGAGCCTTCCACGCGATCGACCGCTTGCCGTTCTTCGCCTTGAACGCACAGTCGAACACCGGCAGATGCTCTTCGAGCAGGCCCGGGGCCCCTTCGATGGTGTCGTGCAGCTCGATGTGGGCGAGGATGCCCGCAATCGTCGCTTCATCGTAACCCAGCGTCTTGAGGGCCTGGGGAACGGTGCGGTTGACGATCTTCATCATGCCGCCACCGGCCAGCGACTTGTACTTCACGAGGGCGATGTCGGGCTCGATGCCCGTCGTGTCGCAGTCCATCATGAAGGCGATGGTGCCGGTGGGGGCGAGAACCGTTGCCTGGGCGTTGCGGTAGCCGTGCTTGCGGCCCGACTGCACGCAGTCGTTCCACACGAGGCGGGCGGCGTCCTTGAGGTACTTGGGGCACGCGGGGTCGATCCGCTCGACCGCGTCGCGGTGCATCTGCATCACGCGGAGCATCGGTTCGCGGTTCTCGGCATAGCCGGCGAACGGGCCGATGTAGCCCGCAATGCGGCTGCTGGTGAGGTAGCCCTGCCCGGTGAGGAGTGCGGTGATGGCCCCCGCAATGCCGCGGCCGGCATCGCTGTCGTAGGGAATGCCCATCGACATCAGCAGGCTGCCGAGGTGGGCGAAGCCGAGGCCGAGCGGGCGGAAGCGATGGCTGTTCTCGGCGATGGCGGGCGTCGGGTAGCTCGCGTGATCGACGAGGATTTCCTGGGCGGTGATGAAGATCGCACAGGCGCGGCGGAAGCGATCGACCTCGAACGTGCCGTCCTCTTTCATCATCTTCTTGAGATTGATGCTCGAGAGGTTGCAGGCGGTGTCGTCGAGGAACATGTACTCCGAGCAGGGGTTCGACGCGTTGATCGGCCCGCTGTTCGGACACGTGTGCCACTTGTTGATCGTCGTCTCGTACTGCGTGCCGGGGTCGCCGCAATACCACGTCCCCTCGGCCACCTGCCGCAGCAGGTACTTCGCGTCATACTCGGGACCGGCCTTCGACGGATCGGTGACCCAGCGGGTCTGCCACTTGCCGCCGGCCTCGGCCGCCCGCATGAACTCGTCGGAGAGGCGGACCGACAGGTTCGCGTTCTGGAACATGATCGACGAGTAGGCCTCGCCGTTGAAGTTCGACTCGTACTCACCGCTGGCAATGAGGGTGCGGGCCTTCTTCTCTTCCTTCCCCTTGGCCTGGATGAAGTCGAGGATGTCCGGATGCCAGTCCTTCAGCGACTGCATCTTCGCGGCGCGGCGGGTCTTGCCGCCCGACTTCACCACCGCGGCGATCTGGTCATACACCCGCATGAATGACAGCGGGCCCGACGGCGTGCCGCCGCCGGAGAGCTTTTCCTTGCCGCTGCGGATGGTGGAGAGGTCGGTTCCGGTGCCGGAGCCGAACTTGAACAGCATGGCCTCGCTGGCGGCGAGACGCATGATGTCTTCCATGTTGTCTTCGACCGACTGGATGAAGCAGGCCGAGGCTTGCGGGTATTCGTACGGGGTGTCGGGGCGGTGGAGCTTGTGCGTTTTGGGGTCGAAGTTCCAGTTGCCCTGCGAGCCGCGGACGCCGTACTGATGGTACAGGCCGACGTTGAACCACACCGGCGAGTTGAAGCAGCCGTGCTGGTGCAGGCAGAGCCACGCGAGTTCGCGGTAGAAGTTTTCGCCGTCATCGGCCGAGGCGAAATAGCCGTCCTCGATGCCCCAGTCGGCGATGGTGCGGGCGACGCGATGAATGACCTGGCGGACGCTCTTCTCGCGTTCCGGGGTGCGGGGCTCGCCGTAGAAATACTTGCTGACCACCACGTTGGTGGCGAGGGGCGACCACGACTTGGGGACTTCGCAGTCGGTCTGCTCGAACAGGATCTGGCCGTTCTCGTCCTTGATGTGGGCCGAGCGGTAGTCCCACTCGACAGTGTCGAAGGGGTCGGTGTCGGCGGGGCAGAAGTAGGGGGCGACTTTCATCGGAACCACCTCTTGGGAAGAGGGGGCGGCCTTCGCGGTGGCCGTCCGGGTCGCAGTATTGCCGTGAAGCGTGCTGCCGTGAGAGGGGCTATTTGAAGTGTGGCCGTTCGAGGGGGAAGGGGAAGACGAGGGGCTTGATCCGTTCGCGTCGTGCATCATGCACCGATCTCCGTACTTTGAACACTTGTGACTGTGAACGCCGGTCTCTCAGGAGTTGTATCGACGAAGCGTTCGGTTTCCTAGACACCAGAACACAAAATGGGAGCGTCGACACGCTGACCAGTCCACGCCTTGTGGTCCGGGTGCCGACACCCCCCAGATGTTGTGTATGGCTCTATTGGACCATCGCTGTTGCAGTTTGGCAACGACGAAGCCACAGCCGCTGGGGTCCGGGGCCTTCGTATCCCCAATAAGTTGTGGAGCGAGTTCCGGTTAGGAAATTGCGAATTTTCGTCGCATGTGAAGGTTTTGTGAGGGGGCCGCAGGCGGGCGTCGCGCGAGCGGCGCGCGGGGGTCATCCGAACTGCCAGTCCGCGTTCGACTTGAAAGAAGCGCGCGGCCGATCGTTGACAGCGTGAACTGGCTGCGTTCCCGACGGGAAACGAAATTGCCTCGGCCACGGCGCGGGTCACGGGATGGTGGTTCGCTGCGTTTGAATCGAAGAATCCATTCCCGAAAGAGTTTCCGGCAGATTCGAATGCATGGCCTCCTCCAATCGAGCAAGTGGCAGTGCTGCGTTCCAGCCGTTCGCAGAAGTTGGCCGGGTTGTGCAGTCCGAAAGCATTTCTCACCACGGAGTCGAGAATGAGGCCTTCGCCGCACTCTCAATGATGAAAATGGCATCACCTGTGCATGGCTTGGGGGCGTGACGCCTATTTTCGGAACAGACACAGAGACAGGGAGAAAGGCAGAAGAGGGCTTGGATGCCGGGGTGGCAAGTTCCGACGGAAGCCGTCCCGTGAGCTGCGACCCCCATTGGGTGGCACGCCCTGAGTCCTCGAAGGGCGTGGTCGGCAGCCACTGAGACTTCCTGCCACGCCGTTCCTCAAGCGTGAAAGCGGGCCACTCACTTCATTTCGTCACCACTCCATCGAGAATTCTCTCTGCCATTCTCCGTGACTCCGTGTCTCCGCGGTGAAAAACTGCATTTCGAATGATTTCAGCCGCGATTGGTGATTAGATGCCGCGCCACCGAATGCAGGACGCAACGAGTTCGATCCGGCGTTTCAGCTCGACCATGCGTAATGAGGTTGTCCGATCTCATTCGATTTCCAGTGCCATCACGGTCCACGGAGTCCGTGTTCAGAACGAGTTCGGCGTCAGCGCCTCCGATCTGAGGAAGCAGGACGCCGCACGCACAAAGCGCAACCCCTCATGACAGTTGCCGCCGCGCAGAGGGTCTGCGAGAATCCGGGACGCGTGGGATCGGTTCCGATTGATGATTCCAAAGCCGGGCCGGCGTTCGACTCGCGGCGACGTGTCGCGGGCCGGCGACCGTCGGCTGGCTTTTCAAGGATGCGCCTTCATGACCCGCAACGTCGTGTGGATCGGTCGAATCACGTCGATCACCCTCTGCCTGGCTCTTGCCGGCTGCAACGCGGCGAAGGACCCAGCGAAGCCCGCGTCGTCAGGAACGACCGGCGGTGCAACAACGGGTGGTGAAAAAGCCGGCGGCGAGACGGGAACCGATGCGAAATCCGCCGACGGCACCTCGACCGCCGCAGCCGGCGGTGAGACGTGGGAAGGCTATCCCGACGTCGTCAAGGTCCCCATCATGACCGAAGTCGACGGGATCAAGATCCCGCGACTCGAAACCAAGGGAAGCAAACTTCAAATCAAAGGGGCGCTGCCGGTTGACGTCGGCAACGAACACGCGGCCGCCAAGCCGTCGAAGCCCGAGCGCGGCGACTGGCTCGTCATCCGCTTCAACTCGGAACCGAAGACGCTCAACCCCATCACCGAGACGTCCGCCGTCCAGAGCTACATCGGCGAGTACGTGCAGGAATCGCTCGCCCGTCAGAACCCCGAGACGATGGAGTTCGAGCCGAACGTCGCGAAGAAGTGGATTGCCGAAGACTCGGTCAAGCTGGCGTCGAACTACCCCGGCAAGGAACGCCAGGTGGCGCTGGAGGACGGCAAGCCGGCCGGTGAGTTGGAAGTGACGTTCCCCGCGAAGCAGGAACCGGCGAAGAAGGGGGACAAGGTCGAGGACCCGAAGCTCGTTTTCAAGACCAGCGACAAGGACGGAGCCACCGTCGGCAACACCTGGGTCGGACTGTTCCCCGCTGAGCGGATCGTCGGAGCCAACCCCAACGGCTACCACTTCTGGAGCGACAGCACCGGCAAAGTGGTCGCCACCGAGGTGCCGGCGGGCAAGTACAAGGTGCGGGTCGGCGTCGAAGTCTACGGTACGAGCAAGAAGGGGGACGACGGCTCGCTGGTCGTCACCACCACGACGTCGGGCCACCCCCTCGCGGACGAACTGAAGTCGAGCAAGGACGGTTCGCTCACGCTGAAGAAGGGGGAATGGGTCGACGTCCAGCGGGGGACGATCTACACGTATTACCTGCGGGATGACGTGAAGTGGTCCGACGGCGAGCCCTTCACCACGAAGGACCTGCTGCTTGGCTATGCGTCGATCAAGAACGACGACGTCGACGGCGAATCGCTCCGCACCTATTACGCCAATCTCGTCGAATGCGTGGCGCTCGATGCCCACACCATTCGCATGAAGTATCGTCAGCAGTACTTCAAGGCCTTCGAGTTCACGGCGGGTCTCTCGGCCCAGTCTCCCCCCTGGCACCTCTTTGAAAAGTTCTTCAAGGAAGAGGGACTGGAACTGACGCTCGACAAGCTGACCCCCGACGAAGAGAAAGCCCAGAAGAAGGTCAGTGCGTACGGACTCGCCTATGCGAAGTTCTTCAACACCGACACGCGGTACAGCCTGTCCCCTCTGGGCACCGGGCCTTACATGGTCAGCAAATGGGAGCAGGACGAGCGGGTCGAAGTCACTCGCAACCCGCACTACTGGAACAAAGACCGCGCCGGGTATCTCGACAAGATCATCTTCCGGTTCATCCCGGACAATGTGACTGCCTTCCAGCTCATGCGGGCGGGCGAGATCGACTTCTTCTGGAATATGGACACCGAGCAATACCACCGCGACCTGGCCGGCCCCCCCGACTGGTTCAAGCAGGACTGGGTGAAGGCGAAGTGGTACAGCCCGGGCTACGGCTATGTCGGCTACAACCTGCTCAAGCCGATGTTCCAGGACCGCCGCGTGCGGATCGCCCTCGGAATGCTCTTCAATAAGGAAGAGTTCCTGAAGGAGAAGCTCTACAACGACGCGGAGATCGTGTCGGGGAGCGAATACTTCTTCGGACCCGGTTACGACCACGAAGTGAAGCCGCTGGCCTATGACCCGGAAGCCGCTCGCGATCTTCTCTCCGAAGCGGGCTGGGTCGATTCGAACAACGACGGCGTGCTCGATAAGGACGGGAAGAAGTTCCAGTTCAAGTACTCGATCGCTCCCGGCAACAAGCTGGCGAAAGAGCGGGCCAGCGTTCTTCAGAAAGAGCTGAAGGAAGTCGGCATCCTGATGGACATCGCCGAGCTCGAGTGGGCGTCGTTCATCGAGAAGATCCGCAACAAGGACTTTGACGTCGTCAGCCTGGGCTGGGCCCAGTCGGTCGAGGGGGACCCCTACCAGCTGTGGCACAGCTCGGGGGCCGGGGCCGACAAGCGGAGCAGCAACCACGTCTCGTTCTCCAACGCCCAGACCGACGAGTTGATTGAGCAGCTGCGATTGACCCTCGACGAAGACAAGCGGATGAAAATCCATTTCTCGCTGCACCGCATCCTCGACGCCGAGCAGCCTTACAACTTCCTCTACCTGCCGATGGACCACGGCGCGTACAAGAAGCGGTTCCGCGGCGTGAAGTGGTATCGCCTGCGTCCCGGCTTCGATCTGACCGAGTGGTACGTCCCCAAGGACGAGCAGGTGCACAAGGAATAGTCGCCGCCCGCAACGTGGCCGGCGCACCGCGCCGGCCGCCTCGTCAGGTATCGCAGTCTTCCCGCGTGAAGGAGACCGCGAAGTCACGCCGCAGAGAGTGGATGCTCCCGTGTCTCGTCAATTCACTTTCGCCGCCATCTTCGCGTCTCCGTTCATTCAGTACGTGGCGAAGCGGCTCCTGATCATGATTCCGACCCTCGTCGGAATCGTGCTCATTTCGTTCCTCGTCATCCGCCAGGCGCCGGGCGACCCCGCCTCGATCAAGCACGGCAACCTCGGCGCCACCACGGCCGGCATGAACGCCGAGCGCGGGACCGAAGACGCCATCGTGAAGTTCCGCAAGAAGTACGGCTTCGACAAGCCGCTCCCCCAGCAGTTCGGAATGTTCCTCAAGCGGATGTTCTGGGACTTCGAACCGATCCGCTTCCAGAACGAAAAGCCGATCTGGGACGAGATGTGGCGGAAGATGAAGGTGACGATGGCGCTGAACGCCGTCGTGTTCGTCCTCATCTACCTCATTGCGGTCCCCCTCGGCATCTACAGCGCTGCCGCGCCGCGCTCGGTGGTCGACCGCACGTCGACCGTCATCCTCTTCATGCTCTACAGCCTCCCCTCGTTCTGGGCTGCCGAGCTCCTGCGCGGCCAGCACAGCTGGACGGGGCTGCCGATCGAAGGCCTGCATTCGGCCGGCTACGAGAACTTTTCGACGTGGAAGTGGTTCACCGACCTCGTCTGGCACTCCATCCTGCCCATCATCTGCATGACCTACGGCGGCCTGGCTTATATGAGCCGCTACATGCGGGCCGGCATGCTCGACGTCATCCGGCAGGACTACGTCCGCACCGCCGAGGCCAAAGGGGCCGGCTGGTGGCGCGTGGTGCTGGTGCATGCCCTGCGGAACGGGCTGTTCCCCATCATCACCCTCTTCGCCTCGCTGCTGCCGTTCCTCATTGGCGGAAGCGTGATCATCGAATCGATCTTCAATATCCAGGGAATGGGGCTGTTCGCCTATGAGGCGGTGCTCGCCCGCGAATACGACATCGTCATGACGACGCTCATCCTCTCCGCCATCCTGACGCTCATCGGCATCCTCATCTCGGACGTGATGTACGTCCTGGTCAACCCCCAGGTTTCCTTCGAAGGCCGCAAATGATGTTCGTGCGCAGGGGAACCCGGTGACCGCTCCCGCGACTTCCCCATCGACCTCTTCCACCGCGCCCGCAACGGCCGCGCTGATCTCGCATTCGAGCGAGTCTCAATGGACGCTCGTCTGGCGCGAGTTCCGCAAGCGGAAGCTGGCGGTCTTCGCGCTCGGCGTCATCGTCCTGCTGGTGACGGTCAGCATCTTCGCGCCGTTCCTCGCGGGCGATAAGCCCCTCTACTACGTCGGCACCAACCGGTACGAATACCGCGAATCATTCCGCACCACGCTGGCCGTCCTGGGCAACCTGGCCGACGCCCGCAAGTCGACGGAAGCGGAAGCCGACGCGAAGGACTCCAAAGACAAGAAGCCGCAAGGCGAGAAGCCGTCGGTGGTGCTGGCGAGACAGTTCGACTTCCTCGCGGCCCGCCTCTCCGGCGACCAGCAGACGCAACTCCGCGAGGCGTCCGCGAAGATCGTGGCGGTCGCCCGGAAGCTGGAAGCGGCCGATGGCAAACCAGCCGCCGAAACGGTCGCCGAAGCGAAGTCGTTGCGGGCCGATCTTCGCAAGCGGTTCGATGCCCCCGCCGTGACGCTCAATACATCCAGCCGCTGGCCGGTCATCGCCTCGCTCGACTGGATGGACATCACGCTCCTGGTCTTCAACGTCGCGCTGCTGCTCATCCCCGCGTGGCTCCCGCTGATGCGGCGGATCGTCCCCCCCGAAGCACCGGGCGGCCGCACGATGGCCGGGCTCCTCATCCTCGCCGGCATCCCGCTGATCTGCGGGGGCCTCTGGAAGATGACCGTCCCCTACCGCCTCGACCGCACTCCCTACAAAGAAGGGGTCGCCGCGGGGCACGCCGAGGCTGGCAACGCTCCGGTCGTCTACGACAAGGTCGTCTGGACGCCGATCCCGTACGCCCTCGATGAAAAAGAACTCTCCAACAAGTTCGCCCGCCCCGAGCTCGGCAAGTACCTGCCGGATTGGATGCTCGGCATCTGGACTGAACTCCCGGTCGATCCGAACGCCTCGGAAGAGGCCTCGGACCGTAAGTCGAGTGTCCGCGCTCCCGGCGTGACCGACCGGGCTCACTGGCTCGGCACCGACAGCACGGGCCGCGACATCCTCTCCCGCATGATCTGGGGGGGCCGAGTCAGCCTTTCCGTGGGCATCGTGGCGACGCTGATCGAAGTTGTCCTCGGCGTCCTCTTCGGTGCGGTCGCCGGCTATTTCCGCGGCTGGGTCGACATGGTCATCTCGCGCATCATCGAAGTCGTGATCTGCTTCCCGACGTTCTTCCTCATCCTGACGATCGTCGCCTTCCTCGGCCCCAGCATCTACAACATCATGCTGGTCATCGGCCTCACCGGCTGGACCGGTCTCGCCCGCCTCGTCCGCAGTGAGTTCCTGCGGCTCGCCGACCAGGAGTTTGTCCTGGCCGCCCGCGCTCTCGGCTACACCCCGACGCGGATCATCTTCAAGCACGTCCTGCCGAACGCGATGGCCCCCGTCTTCGTTACCGCCACCTTCGCCGTGGCGGGGGCGATCCTCATTGAAAGCGGCCTGTCGTTCCTGAACCTCGGCATCACCGAGCCCACGCCGTCGTGGGGGGGAATCCTGTCGACCGGCCGCCAGTCCGTCGAATCGTCCCCTTGGATCATTTATTTCCCCGGCCTCGCCCTCTTCGTGACGATTACCGCCTACAACCTCGTGGGCGAAACCCTTCGCGACGCCGCCGACCCGCGTCTCCGCGGCCGCATGGGCTGAGACACCCTCGAAAGGTCCACCGATGACAGTCCAGGCCTCTCTCCGTGAATTGGCTGACGCCTTCGACTGCCAGAACGAGGAGATGTCCGGCTACGTCAACCGGAAGACGGGCGAAGTCCTGTTCCCCGTCTTCCCCGCCGAGCTGGCCGAACTGGAAGAGGGGGGCGAAGTCGACGAGTTCAGCGAAGTGGGCGACCTCCCTGAGGAAGAGATTGCGAAGTATCGCGAGATCCTGAACGGGACCGATTGGATCCAGCTCCCCGATTCTTCCACCATCGACTCGCATGGCATCATGCGGGACTTCGCCGAGTCGCGCGAGTCAGAAACCGAGACGCTGGCGCTCGAAGTTGCCATCGAGGGGAAGGGAGCGTTCCGCCGCTTCAAGGATGTCGTCGGACGCCTGCGACTGACCGACGAATGGCACGCCTTCAAGAACGCGAAGCACAAAGACATCGCCCGAACGTGGCTGGAATCAATCGGCCTGGGCGCCATCGACGACTGACCCGTGGGATGGCTTCCAGCGTGTCAGGGCTTACGGTCCTCCCACGCTCGTGCGAACACCCCGCGTTGCGACGGTGTCCAGCCCTTTGATAGCATCCGCACTGGCAAGGCGGGATGCATCCGACGCCGCCCTGCCGCGAGCGAGGCAAACTGTGAAGGCGATTGAACTTGATGATCTTCGCGCCGATCCGATGCGGATTCGCAGAGCATTGGAATCCGGCGAAGGTTTGTTCGTCGGAGACCATGATCGTCCGGTTGCCGAAGCTCATCCGACCGTACCCCGTCGCCCCTTCGGTCTCGCCGCGGGCAAAATCCAGATCACCGACGATTTTGACTCTCCGCTTCCTGCCGAAATCCTTCACGGTTTCGGCGAGACCGATGACCGTGACATCGCAAGGTAGTCTGTTCCGTCCATTCCGCTTCGACGTTCATTAGATCCGCCTCCATCTGCCCATGCCCCTCGATATCCCCAAGCAGTACGAGCCCAAAGACGCCCAGGCCCGCTGGTTCCCCTACTGGGAGCAGCACGGCTACTTCAACGCCGACCCCCCGGTGGCCGGGGCCGTCGGGCCCGATGGGAAGCCGCTCGCCGGCAAGCGCCCGCACACCATCATGATCCCCCTGCCCAACGTCACCGGGGCGCTCCACATGGGGCACGCCCTCAACGGCACGGTGCAGGACCTCATTACCCGCTATCGCCGCATGCAGGGCTACATCGCCCTCTGGATGCCGGGCACCGATCATGCGGGCATCGCCACGCAGGCCGTGGTCGAACGCCGCATGCTCGAAGAGGAAGGCCTCACGCGGCACGACATCGGCCGCGAAGCCCTCGTCAACCGCATCTGGCGGTGGAAGGACGCCTACGAAAAACGCATCATCGGCCAGCTCAAGCAGCTCGGCGCCAGCTGCGACTGGCGACGCGTCCGCTTCACGCTCGACGAAGTCTGCTCGAAGGCCGTCCGCCGCACCTTCTTCAAGCTCTTCAAGGACGGGGCCATCTACCGCGGCAAGCGGCTCGTCAACTGGGACACCTACCTCCAGACCGCCGTCGCCGACGATGAAGTGACCCCCGAAGAAACCGACGGCCACTTCTGGACCTTCACCTACCCCGTCATCGACGACGCGGGGAAGGAGACGGGCGAGCGGATCAGCTTCTCGACCACCCGCCCCGAGACGATGCTCGGCGACACCGCGGTGTGCGTGCACCCCACCGACGAGCGCTACACCAACCTCGTCGGCAAAAAGGTGAAGATCCCGCTCAACGGCCGCGCCATCCCGATCATCGCCGACGCCCTCCTGGCCGACAAAACGCTCGGCACGGGAGCGGTGAAGGTGACCCCCGCGCACGACCCCAACGACTACGCCTGCTGGCAGCGTCAGAAGGGGACCGCGCAGGACATCGGCATCATCAACCTGCTGAACCCGGACGGCACGCTCAACGACAGCGCCGCCCCATTCGCCGGCATGAAGCGCGACGAAGCGCGGACGAAGTGCGTGGAAGAGATGGAGCGTCTCGGACACTTCGTGTCGGTCGAGGAACGCAAGATCCCGATCAAGCACAGCGACCGCTCGAAG
>JADZEF010000153.1 GCA_020850695.1 Planctomycetaceae bacterium
CCGCTTTGGAGAGCAGATCGTGAGGACCTTCGCCGTTTTCCCGACCGAGCTGGAACGTTGCGACGCGCGTGGAATCGCTGAGGAAGGCGAGATAAATCAGCTCGTACATCGTCTGGAAGTAGAGCCGGGCTTCTTCCGGAGTGGCTTCCAGATGGAGCCTGCTGGTATCGACCGCAGGAACGGGGGTATCAATCCATCGCTGCGCTTTGGCCAGCTTGACTTCGGTATCGCGGACGGCGTCCAGATACTGCCTGAGCGTCTGTTGATCCTGCCGGGAAAGCGATCGTTCGAGCGACTTCGTATTCGCAATCAACAGATCCAGGGCGCTTTTGCTGCGGGCCAGCCGGGCGTGGGCGTCCTTCCCGTTGGTCACGAACAGCGTGTCGAAAATCTGCTTCGGCTTGTTCATCGCCGGAATCGGGCGGCCTTCCCGGTTGTACGACTGCGTCTGCGCGCCGCGCGGACCGCCGATGCCTCCGTTGGTCGACAGCACGAGCGATGAGTGACGGGTGAACTCGCCCGCATGCTCGGCAATGACCTGGTCGACGGAAATGGAGTTCTTGTAGGGACCCTCCCCTCCGATGTCCGCACCCGTCAGGTATTGGTCGGCGTTGGAATGCCCATGAACCTTCCGCGCAGCGGGGTGAGACAGTCCCGAGTAAATGGTGATTTCACTGCGCAACGGCTCGAGCACGTCGAGGACCTTGGTCAGCTGGAAATCCTTCTCTCCGCCGCGCGGAAACCAGCTCCAATCCGTCCACGCCGGGTCGGACTTGAGCGGCAGGCCGACGCCGTCCGGATGATAGACGCTCAGGAAGCGTTTCGGCGTGGGGTTCGGAGCCGAACCGGCGCGGGCCAGCGATTCGAGCCAGGGCAATGCCAGGGCGACGCCCGCACCGCGCAAGAAGTTCCGACGAGAAACGGCCATTGGTCTGGTGCTCACGGGGTGATCGGGCATCGGCGGTTTCCGCCTCTTATTTCGAGTGGAACAGGCTGCTGGTCGCAATCAGGTGGATCAGATCGGCCAGCCCGTCTCCCTTTTTTCTGAACTGGGCGGTCAGGGCGTCAGCATCCGCATGATCGGCAAAAGTCAGGGGCCGGCCAAGTGCATAAGCCGACATTTTGTAAACCATGGCCCGGACGAATTGATCTTGCCGCTCCGCCAGCAGATACCGCTTGAGTCCCTCCACACCGGCCAGTTCCTGCTTGCTGAACAGGGTCGACGTGGCGTCCACAGGCTTGTTCTTGATCGTCGTGCGCCAGGCTCCCAGGGCATCGTAATTCTCGAAAGCGATACCCCAGGGATCGATGCGGGAATGACACGAAATGCAGCTCGGCTTGTTGCGATGATCGGCAATGCGCTCCTTGAGCGTCATCTCCGCGATGCGTGGATCGGTCAGATCGACTTTCGGAACATCGGCCGGCGGGGGCGGGGGCGGATCCTGAAGAACCCGCTTCAGCAGCCAGACGCCGCGCTTCAACGGATGGGAATCAGCGCCATCGGAGTTCATCGCCAGGATTCCGGCGGCCGTCAAGACGCCGCCTCGATGGGTCGGGGCAGCGCCTTGCACCTTGCGAAAATCAGGACCGAACACTCCCGGGATGCCGTAGTGCCGGGCGAGCCGCTCGTTGACCACGACATAGTCGGAGTGAAGAAAGTCGAGGACGCTGCTGTTGTCGCGCAGGGCTTCCCGGAAGAACGCGATCGGTTCCTCGTGCATGGCCTGGCGGAGTGCGGCGTCTTTGACATGGGTCACGCTTTCCAGGCCGTCCAGGCCCAGCCATTGCTCGACGAAATGCTGCGAGAACCGCCGGGACCGCGGGTCGGCCAGCATTCGATCCACCTGAGCGTTCAGGACGACGGGATCTTTGAGCGACCCTTTCCGGGCGAAATCGAGCAGGGCCTGGTCGGGCACGCTCGACCAGAGAAAAAACGACAGCCGGCTCGCCAGTTCGTGGTCACTGATCGTTGCCGATCGCTGGGTCTCAGCCTTCTCGGAATCTGGCTTCTCAACATCCTCCTTAGAGGACCGCTGCGTCAGGTAGAGGAATTCCGGCGAAGCCAGCACCGTGGCCAGGACTTCCCGCATCGCCTCTTCAAACGTGTCAAACTCCGGACGATATTTGGAGTAGAGGTCCATGAATGGGACCACTTCCTCCGCGACGACCGGACGTCGCCAGGCGCGCTCGAGGAAATGAGCGAGGACTTCCCGGCCGTAAACCTGTTCGTCGTTTTTGTGCGGACTTTCGATGAAGATGTTGAGATGGCTTTGCGGCGGCCATTGATCGAAGTGCGGGGCGCTGACTTCGATGTAATCCATCACGACCTGGAGCGGTTCCTTTCCGCCGCGAACGCTCGATTCGTTGCGGATGTGCAGGAATTCATCCCGCCGGGGAAACGTGGTTTCCAGTTTCCGGAAGGGATTGCGCTGGATTTCGCTGAGCGGAATGTCGAACTCGAGGAATTCCGGTTTGTCGGCGGGCGCCGTGACGGGAAGGTCCCGCTGGCTGACCACCTGCGAGAAGTTCGCGTTGTTGCTGGTATGGGCGCTGAAGATCAGCCGCAGACTGGCATATTCATTCGGCTCGTTCGTTGTGCGGCCTGCGCGGATCCTTACGCGCATCATTCCCTCGTCCGGCAGAAAGCGATCCAGATTGATCTTCAGTTCATTGGAAGGGGGCAGCACGAAGACCACGGGGGAAAGGTCCGGATTGCGGCCGGCAAACTCGCCAGGCCTGGGGGCCGCGCTGCTCTCGGAAATCAAGATCCCGTCGCCCGTGGTCTGGTCGAACAGATGAGACCTGTTGCGCTTGCCGGGATAGTCTTTCTCGGACCTGTTGAACAGCTTCGATTTGGCGCCCGCCATCTTCTCCATGACTTCCTTCATCGAAATGAGGTAGGTCACAGCGGGTGGACGATCTCCGCTGACGGTCACTCGCTGGAGCGCTTTCAACCCCAGTTCGCGATAGGCCTCGAACTGCATCGGCGACATCTGCAGCAAGGCGGAACTGTTCTTGAAGCCGTCCTCTGAGGCCGCTTCCGGCGGCAGGCTGTTCGCGATGGGATAAGACAAACCCAGCAGGTCCTGAAGGGCGTAGTTATATTCGTGCTTCGTCATTCGACGAAACGACGAATGCTCCGAACCGTTACGGCGAACGTGGGACGCCTTGCCGATTTCCTCGCTCAGCCAGTCGACAATCATCCTGCGATCCGCATCGGCCAGGCGATCGTCGGCCTGGTCTTCCGGCGGCATTTCGGAATTGCTGAGGACCTTGTAGATGCCACGCCAGCGATCGACATCTGGTCCGGTCAACAAATCAGGGTTCAACCGGTCGACGCGGAGGTTCGCCTTAGCCGAATCCGGGCCGTGACACGCGACGCATTTCCGGGCGAGGACCGGCTCAATAGATTTCCTGAATTGATCGAGGTTCGCCGTGGGGATGGCCGGCGTTGATTCCCTCTTCGCGGCTTCCTTCAGGAACAGAGATTTCGTCCGGCCCGCCGCCCGGACTTCGTCCAGCGTGAGCATTTTGCCGACCGGCTCTTCGGCCAGTGCCCGGCAAGCAATTCCGCAGATCAACAGGCTCGTGATGATCGGAGTTCGCATGGGCGGGCTTGGCTTTCCGCGCGTTCGCTACTGCTTTTTCGCGGCAGGTCGACGTTGTCCGGGTGACCCCGGAGATCGAACTTCAAACGGAGGGGAGACTCGGATCGCTGGTGGGAGGACCGCACGGATTTCCGACCTCTCCTCGGGGGATCGGCCAGAAATAGGTCCGGACTCGAATCGTCTCCCATCGTACCATTGCGAAATTGCCGCTTCGACTCATTCGCAGAGAAATGGATCGCCGTGTCGAATCGGCTGCACGCCAGGCCGGATTGGCCGAACCCTCTTCCGACATGGGGTGCAATGAGTGCGGAGCGATGCGGAATCGGTTAAACAAGCACCACGGCGCTCATGCGTCATTCTCGGGCGGGCTGACTGCCTTCTCGCTTTTGTGCGATTCGGGCGCGGCAAGACCAACAGCAAAGCAAACGAAACATCACGAGGGTCGTCATGTTCAAGTTGAAGGTGGTCCTGGTCGTCTCCGTGCTGGCCTGCGCCAGTTCGGCAAAAGCACAGCCGCAGCGCAAGTACGACGACCAGGGCGCTCCCCCCTTCAGAGTGCTGAAAGAAGGGGAGAATCCCCCGCTCGACGCCTCCGGAAATTACGTCATCGGGCCGAAGTACGTGCCCGCGCCGGAACGCACCCGGGTCGAAGGCGTTCCCGAGGGGAAGGTGGAGCAGTTCGTGATCGACTCGAAGGAGACCAGGCTCTTCAATCCCGGCATTGCCCGAAAGGTCTTCGGAAAGGTTGATCCGAAAAATCCGAAGACGCTGATCGTCGAGACGCACAACATCGACTACAAGCGCGCGATCACGGTCTACATCCCCGCGCAATACAAACCGGAAACCGAAGCGCCGTTCATGATCGTCCACGACGGCCCCGGCCCCAGTCCGAATCCCACGTCGAATCTGCGAATCATCCTCGACAACCTGATTGCCCAGAAGCGCATTCCCGCGTTGGTCGTCATTCACATCGCCAACGGGGGCGGCGACGCCCAGGGGCACGAGCGCGGCAAAGAATACGACAACATGAACGGCGATTACGCCGAGTACATCGAAACGGAGGTGTTGCCGCGGGTCGAGAAGAATTGCAACGTGAAGTTGACCAAAGACCCCGACGGCCGCGCGGCAATGGGCAGCAGCTCCGGCGGCTCCGCCGCGCTCATCATGGCCTGGTTCCGCACCGATCTATATCACCGCGTGCTGACCACTTCGGGCACCTTCGTGAACCAGGCGTGGCCGTTCGATCCCCGGTTTCCCGACGGCGCCTGGGGCTTCCACGAAACGCTGATCCCCAAAGGACCGAAGAAGCCCATCCGCATTCTCATCTCCGTCGGCGACAAGGACTCGCTCAACCCCAACGTGATGCGAGACGGAATGCACGACTGGGTGGAAGCCCATCACCGCATGGCCAAAGTGCTGAAGGACAAGAATTACGAGTATCAATACCTGTTCTGCCTCGACTCCGGGCATGGCATCGGCAACGCCCAGGCGCAGTTCCTCCCGCACGCCATCGAATGGGTCTGGAAGGGGTATGACCTGAAAAAGGACAAGTAGTCGCTTATGGCGCTTGCTCGCCGCTCGGTGGACGGGGCATTCGCCTTTGTGGCCCAATCCCGTTTTCGGCGGCGATTTGACGACATTATCGAAAGCACGCGTCGGTCAAAGCGACTGCGTCGACAAAGCACTCTGCCGCTTCAGGTGACGGAGTTCGGAACAGTCTTCAGACGCTGGTGCAACGGCGGCAACACCCGGGCGCCCGCGTCAAACGATTCACTATCGCGGAATCGACTATCGCGCGCTCGACCGCGCCGCCCGCACGCGTCTCCGCCGCTCAACGAGGCGGCGGACGAATACCCTGCGTCGCCAGGATCACCGCGTCGGGGCCGACTCGCGCATCACCTCTGCGCCTCCCGCCGAAGACTGGCCTCTCTCCGTCGACGAACTTCCTCCCGACGTCTTGAAAGCCGTTCGCGACTGGCGGCTGAAGCTCCCGGTAATCGTCAACACCCGCGACTTCGTGACCGACGATGTCGTGCGGCACTGGATTCTGGAAACGGAAATCGCATTCCGCCGATGTTCTTCGGCAGTGTTGATCGGCCGAGCAGGCTGCTGAAAAACGGCCAGGCTTCGATCCAATCCTGCCTCGATTTGCATTTCGTGCGGCTCCTGCCCCGGGAGGCGCTGGGAGCTGCACGTCATTTCCCGTCGTCACCCCGCCTGGGTTCTTCCTGGACTTTCATGCGGGGCTCAGCTTTCTCAGTCGCAGCAGGTTGTATCCTGCCGCTCCCATTTCCATCGCTTGCTGCAGCTTCCATCGTCCCACCATCCGGCTGCGGTCCA
>JADZEF010000154.1 GCA_020850695.1 Planctomycetaceae bacterium
CCGCGGGATGCCCGTCGATGTCGGAGTAGATGTCGAAAAATTCCGAACCCAGTTCGACGTCGGCTACGTCCTTCAGCCGCAGGATTTCGCCCTCGGGGTTCGCCTTCAGGATGATGTTGGCATACTGGTCGGCCTTGTTGAAACGCCCGACGTACGTCAGCACGTATTCCATCGACTGCGACGTTTTTCCGGTGGCCTGGCCGAGCCGTCCGGGCGAGCCGATGACGCTCTGCTCGGCGAGCGCCTTCATCACGTCTTCGGACGAGAGGCTGTAGGCCCGCAGACGGTCAGGCTTCAGCCACACCCGCATGGCATACGCGCGGTTTCCGAGGTTGCGGGGAAGTCCCATCCCCTGGATCCGCTTGATCACGGGCATCACGTTGACGGCCGCGTAGTTGAACAGGGTCTTCTGGTCCGCTCCGGGGTCCGTGCTGAAGATGTTGACGTACATCAACATGCTGGGGACGACCTGGCTCACCAGGATGCCCTCGCGCTGCACGAGGGGCGGGAGCCGGTTGATCACGATGTTGACGCGGTTCTGCACGTTCACGACGCACAGGTTCGGGTCGGTCCCGGGCTCGAAGTAGATGCGGATGACGGCTTCACCGGCGCTCGTGGCGGACGAGGCGATGTACCGCATGTTCTGCACGCCGTTGATCGACTGCTCCAACGGGATCAGAACCGAGTCGACCAGAACGTTCGCGCTGGCGCCGGGGTAGGCGATCGCCACTTCGACCGTCGGCGGCGCGATGGACGGGAACTGCGAGATCGGCAGGGTGAAGATCCCCAGCACCCCCAGGAAGAGCAGGATGATGGAGATGACGATCGCCAGCGCGGGCCGATAGAGGATCTTGGTAAACATAGAGCTCGCGAAAATGCGGGGAACCGGATCAGCGGCGTCAGGGGGCTGTCACTCGGCGTGATTCTTCTGGTTGGCCAGCGCCAGCTCCGCCTTGAGGAACTCGTATTCCAGCTCCTCTCCGTCGTGGACGAGTCGAACTCCCTCGAGCACGATCTTGTCTTCGGGGGACAGCCCCTTCTTGATGACAAAGATGTCGTCCAGTTCGTGCTGCACGACGATCTCACGCTGGTGCACGACGTTTTCCTCATCGATGACATAGACGTAGCGCTTGTCGAGAATCTCGAACGTCGCCCGCTGCGGGATGACGAGGGCGTCCTTCAACGTCCTGTTGATCAGGACGTTTCCTGTCTGGCCGTGACGCAGCAGACGCTTCGGGTTGGGGAAGTCGGCCCGGAACGCAATGTTCCCCGTCTCGTTGTTGAACTTCCCTTCGATTGCGCTGATCTTGCCCGGATGGTCGAACTTGTTGGCGTTCGCCAGGACCAGCTCGATCTGCTGGTTGTCCTTGTCTTCCTGCGGCTCGGCCATGTATTCGAGATAGGCGGCTTCCGGAACGTTGAAGTAGACCCACATGACGCTGTTGTCGGACAGCGTCGTGAGGACGTCCCCCTCCTTGATCAGGCTTCCCTGTTGCTCGTGAAGGCGGTCGACGATGCCGTCGAAGGGAGCCTTGACGATGGTGAAGTTCAATTCGGCCTTCGCCAGTTCCGCCTTGGCGTTGGCCTTGGCGAGCTTCGCCTGGTACAGCGCCACCTCATTGGGGGAGACGACTTTATCTTTCAGCAGCCGGTTTGTGTTGTTCAGCTCCAACTCCGCCAACCTGGCCTCGGCCAGCTCGGCGTCCAGCTTTGCCTGGTAAAGAGTGGGCAGGATCTTGAACAGGACATCGTCTTTCTTGACGGTCTGTCCTTCGTTGATCCGGATCTCCTCGAGGTATCCGTTCTCCAGCGCACAGACATTGATGTGGCGGCGGGAATGGATCTGGCAGACATACTGCTGAGTGATAACGACGTCCCGGACGTGCGGGCTCGTCCCCACGATCTTGTGGTGATGGTGTTCGACGTGTTCCTCGTGCTTGTTGCACGCAGAGAGCGAGAGCGAAAGCAGCGCGATCGGAAGGACAACCGGAAATCGTGAGCTCTTCATGAGGTTCATCGCTCGTTGTGTGCTGCGGATTGTCTGGCGGAAGCAGGCTCGGACGCCTGAAAATCGTTCTACGGTGAGGCTCTGCGACGGATGGCGGGGATTCTGCCGAAGCCACCCATTCGATCGATCATGGGCGGCGGTCCCGTACGGGTCGGAGGCGACATTCCCTGCGCCCCAGACGTGGGCGGCTCGACTCGCTCTCCGGAACCTGTGAGGCGGTAAGACTCCACGGGAGCGTTCCGCAGGGCCGATCTGGGCGGGGAGCATTCGACGCCGGCGCAGAACTTCGGCCAATGAATGTCGACAAGACGCCGTTCGGTCCCCCGATCGGAGCCCCGCAACGTGTTTGCATGAAGTCGACGCAATGGCCCGTGAAACGGCAAAGTGCCTGCTCCGCGCTGCGGGTGAGAAATCGCGCGGAGACCTCAACCATCCCCTTCCGACGTGGTTCCAATCGCCCGAAGCAGGCGCTGGACCCAACAGACGGAAGCGGGGCGAAGTCTGCGCAAAAAGATATCCTTCGATCGCGCCCCTATGTTAGGCGATCGGATCGGCGACGCCTGTGGACTATCGGACGGGCGATGACCTGAGAGGACCGCGAGGTCCGAACCGTCCCACGCTCGAAGTGGCGACAATTCCTGTACGCCGTCTCGGATGCCGCCGATTGGAATTCGACCCCTTGTGGAAGGGGCCCATTCCAACCGATTTGATCTTAGCACTCATGCTTAATGCCGGACATGGTGACGACGAGTGGCTATCCGGAAAGTAATCTTTCTCAAATCGCTTTGACGAGGCGAGTTGGCACGGTCCCCAGCATCATGTGCGGCCCGCCGCCCGGCAATTCGGTACGAAGGTTAATCACTGCCCTTTTCTTTGAATGAAGACTTCGACCGGCAGGCCGATCAGAAGTTCCGTGTTTCCGTTCAACTCGATGACGACTTCACGGACACGGACATCGATTCGTTCGCCCGGCTTGAGATGGCGGTGCGTCTTCGGACGCAGTGTCGCGGCGCATTCGACGACCCGGCCGACCTCCTGTTGATGCGGTCGTCCGACGGCGCCGACCAGTGCGGTTTGTCCTGAAGTGACTTTCATCGCATCGAGTTCCTCGACAAACGCGCGCACCCGAGTGCGGCTCGGATCCACGATCACCCAACGCTCTCGCGGATCGGCCGGATCGACGAATTCACCCGGTCGTGCGTCGACTCGGACCGCAATGCCGTCCATGGGGGAACGAAGCGAGTGCTTCTCGACATGGAGCACTTCCCGACGGACGGCAGCCTCGGCCTGGTTGATTCGAGCGTCGGCGATCTCCAGGTCCTCGGGGCTTGCCGTTTGAGGCTGCGGATGAATCTCGCCGGTCAAACTGGCTCCCGGAAGTTCACTCTCGATGGCAACCGCGGTCGAACGTTGTTCCGCGCGCGGTCCGGTCGCCGGAGAGACCGGTCCCCGATCCCCCACGGGGCGTATCGCTCCCGCCGGCTCCGCTTCGCTGCGCGGCACCGCCAAGAACTTCACGTTGGAACGAGGATTCTTGTCTTTCTGGGCCGACTGTCGCGGAGCGCCGAGTCGGCGACGCTCGGCCTGCGCAATCACCAGCGCGGCGCGAGCTTCGCGAAGCCGCAATTCGGCAAGTTCCGAGTCGAGAATCGCCAGGACCTGTCCCGCTTCGACCCGGGAGCCTTCCTTGACGAACACCGCCTTGATCCGTCCCGGCACCTCCGCCCGGACAACGATCTCGGGAGCTGCCCCTTCCACGATACCTCCGGCAAAGATGAGTGATTCGGCGGCGTGTGACTTCGATGGCTTCACGGAACTCGAATCGTCTTCGGGCGGCGGATCGGGATGCAGGGCCCAGCTCGCCGCCCCGGCCGCTGCGCAAAGCGTGATGACGACAATCCATCGCATGGCCGATCCCCGTTCTTTCACGACTCACTGCTCTCCACAAGGCGTCCATCGGCCACGTGAAGAATCCGATCAGCCATTGAGAAGATCCGCGAATCGTGCGTGACGACGATGACCGTCGTCCCCGATTCGCGGCACAACGACCGAAGCATGGCCATCGCGTTGGCCCCCGCGGCGGCGTCGAGCGATGCGGTCGGTTCGTCAGCCAGGATCAGCGGGGGATCGGCGGCAAGAGCCCGCGCGAACGCGACGCGCTGCCGTTGGCCCGTGCTGAGCCGATTCACACGCGCCGAGGATTTCTCTTCGAGTCCGACGGACCGGAGAAGTTGGAATGCCCGCTCGCGGGCACGGTCGCGCGGCCACCCGATCAGATCGAGCGGGATGCAGACGTTGTCGACCGCACTCAGGGCGCTGAAGAGGTGGAATCGCTGAAACACGAATCCGATCTGCTCGCGGCGGAAGCGGGCTTGTGCCGTCGAATCGAAGCGGCTGACGTCCACCCCGTGAATCGTCAGCGATCCCGAGTCGGCCGACAGCACGCAGCCGAGAATCGACAGGAGCGTCGTTTTTCCACTGCCGGAAGGCCCGGCCAGAAACACGAACTCGCCGCGCGCCACCGCGAGATCAATCCCGCGGAGCGCCGGCGTTTCGCTCCCCTCCGACACATAGGTTTTTCGCAGTCCGGTCGCCCGGACAATGACGTCGTCCATGACGTCTCCTCAATGTCTATCCCGTCAGGGCCGTTGCCGGATCGATCCGTCGAACCCGCAGCCACGGCAAGAGCGCAGCTCCCACGCAGATCACGAAAACCAGGGCAACCCCCGCGGCGATCAGCGGCGGGGGCATCTCGATCGGCGCCAGCGCGAATCGCCAGGTCGAGCGAATCACCAGGACACCGGCCAGTCCTGCCACTGTTCCGAGGAATGCGATCGCCAGCGCCTGCGCGGCAATGACTCGGGCGATGTCCCCTTCCCCGGCACCGAGCGCTTTGAGAGTGGCGTAATCCTCCGCATGATCGAGCGCCAGCGCGTAAAGACTCTGGCCCACCATCATCAGCCCGACGAGCACGCCGAGGCCGGTCGACGCTCCGAAGCTGATCCCGATTCCCGTCCGATTCATCCAGTAATCCTGTGACATCCGCGCGAACTCGCCCGGCGTCAGAACGGACGCATCGGGGACGCGGCGCCGGATCTGCTTCGCCATCCTTTCCCGGCTCGTGCCGGCTTCCAGCTTCACAAGAATGAACGAGCAGGCCCCGGGAGTTACATGAGACATCCGGCGTGCGGTTTCGTAGGTGGCGAACAGATAGGGCATCGTGATAAAGCCGGTGATGCCGCCGGTGCGGGCCGTGACCTGCGCGCGGCAGCCATTGACCTCAAGCCATTGACCGACCTGGGGATGGCCGAGCTTGGGATCGTCGATCTCATCCACGCTGATGGCGTCGGGACGTTTGAGGTCGTCGACGCTCCCTTCAATGAATCCCCATCCGGTTCCCAGCATCAGCGAGGGATCGGAGCCGATGACCCAGACGTCTTCCATGCGGCCGCCGGCCAGAGTGGCCGTCCCTTTACCGACGATGTAGGGTTTCACGCATTGCACGCCTCGCAGCCCGCGGATCCGGTCCATCCAGGATTCCGGAATCTCGCGGGCCAGGTCGACATTCTCGATCTTCGAATGGGCGACCCACAGATCGGCGTCGCAATGGTCGACGAGCAGGCTCGCCTTCCGCATCAGCCCGAAATAGAGCCCTCCCTGGATGTTGACCAGCAACAGCGAAAACACGACGCCGGCGACTCCGGTCATCAGCTTTCCGCGGTCGGCAGACAGGGTTTTGAGGGCGAAGGCGATCATGGAAACAGGTCGCGACGGTGAACCAATGGCCCGACGCGTGATGAGGTGAGGAGAGCCGCTTTGTGCGTGCTATGCGGCTTTGCCGTGGAATGGTTCGGACTCCACCGGCACGCTGCGGGGTGTTTGCGTCAGTGGAAGGATTGCTAAACCGTCTTCTTCGCCGCGCGGCGGAAGAACGCGTCCGAGAGGACCGAAGAGGCATCCGGGATAGCCGGCGACTTTCGTCATGTACTCGCGGTAGCTCGCTCCTAGATAGTGCTCCAGCCTTCGGTCCTTGAGCCAGCTGCCGAGGAAGATGTACGGCGTCCAGACTGCAATAAGCGTCAGGCGGTCCTGAGTGATTGTCGGCGTGAACCAGACCAGCCCGAGGAAGCTGAGGTAGACGGGGTGTCGCAACAGGCGATACGCGCCGCGCGGAACGAACTCGCGTCGACGCGCCGGCCGTCGCAGGACCCAGTCCCACCATGGCGTGAGCCCCGTCTGATACCCCAGTCCGGTGAGCCAGAGGCTGTAGAAAAGTGCGAGCCATGACGCGATCCACATTCCCCGCACGATTGTTGCGATCATCCCTTCGCAGCGAACGATCACCAGGTCGCTCTCGTGCCAGCAGGCGAACATCACAAAGAGCGAGAGGCATGTCACGACGCAGAAGACGCACCCGTAAAAGGGGGCGGCGATCCAGCGGGAAAGCCGCTTGCGCGTTGCGGGGTGCAGCAGCAGGCTGTGCGGGACGGCGAATTGCAGCGCAAGGGCGGCGTTGGTCCATTCCGAGCCGGGCGTGACACGCGGCTCGTGTCCGGCAAGAAACGCCCAAAGAAATCGGACCGTCAGCAGAAAGAAGATCTGCGTCGCGGTGCCGAAAAGAAAGCCTGCAAGTCGTCGCATCCGTGCGTGGCCTTTGAACGCCTTCCCGTCGAGATTCCCGTAGCGCGGCCTTCCAAGGCCGTGCTCAAGCGTGGGAATCTTCGCCGACTGATGTCATTGTTCGTCCGGCCTGGGAAGGCCGGACTACGATAGCCGAAACTTTGTGTGGCCGTCGCAGCAATCAATCAGGCTTCCGCGCGACGAAGCAACCGTACTTCATCGCGCCGGTGCGGTACGCCCGCAGAATGGTGTCGAAGCGGTCGAGGAACATGACCGTGTTGGCGTCGATCGCCCGGGCCAGCCATCGCATATGAGTCTTCTGGACACGGTCGCGGCACAATTCCCAGGTGCGGTCGACGCGCGACGTCCAGTCGTGGACGCGCTCGACGGTCAGGCCGGCGTCGCGCATCCAGCCGCAGTAGTCGTCCGTCGAACCGAGCGAGGGACAGAAGAATCCCTCGCACACGTCATACACGTCTTTCACCTTCGCTTCCGATTGCAGGTCGTCCCCCGCAAGCCAGGCACACAGGGCGATGCGGCCTCCCGGCTTCAGCCACGCGGCCGCCTTCTCGAAGAATCGCGGCTTGTCGAAGAGATGCTCGGAGCACTCGATGCACCACACCACGTCCAGCGACTCGGCGGGGACTTCCAGCTTCTCCGCGTCGGTGCACCGGAACTTCGCCCGCGAGCCGACGCGATTCCACCGGGCGCGCTGCGTGGCCCACCATCGCTGCACGGGGCTGATCGTCACTCCGGTCACTTCGCACCCGAGGTTCTTCGCGAGGTGAATGGACGAGCCACCCATCCCGCAGCCGACATCCAGGACGCGAGCCCCGCGTTCGATGGCTGCTTCGCGAATCAACGTCTCGGTCAGGTTCTGCTGCGCCGCACGCGACGATTCGTTCCCTTCCCACAAACCGTGATGGATGTGGACGCCCCAGAGCAGGCGATAAAAGGGTGTCGTCAGGTTGTAGTGGCCTCGAATATCGGATTGCCGAACGCTCGGGCACGCGATCATGGTCGTCCTTTCACACGAAAAGTGCCGCTTCAATTGTCAGTCCAGGACCGAACGCAATCCCGACGCAGGGGCGTGGTGCGTTGCGACGCCTGAGCCGTTCAAGAATGAACAGAATGGTCGGCGAAGACATGTTGCCGTACTTTGCCAGGACTTCTTCGGAGTCCGCCAGTTGAGACCGATCGAAGCCTGCCCCAGCGGCGGTGGCCTGAAGAATTTTCGGTCCACCGGGATGAATGGCCCACGCACCGACGTCTTCCAGTGACACTCCGCAACCTGCCAGCCACGGGGTGATCCAGCCGCGCAAGCGTTCTTCAATCAGGATCGGCACTTCGGGAGAGAGTGTCATCTCAAAGCCGTGGTCGCCGATCTGCCAGCTCATGAGATCGGTCGTCTGTGGCAGCACGGCAGACGCAGAAGACTTGAGTTGCCAGGCCTCTCTGGACAATGCGGCGACGGATTGGCCAACGACAGCCGCGGCGCCGTCCGCAAACAGGGCATTCGCGAGGACATGATCGACCCGCCAGCCATATTGATGGTGAAGGCTGCACAACTCGACCGCACAGAGGAGAACACGCGCAGAGGGCTCGGCGGCGAGCAGCGCATTCGCGACCCGCAAGCCGTTCAGCGCGCCGTGGCACCCCATGAAGCCGATGTGGGTTCGCGACGTGTTAGCCGGCAACGACAACTCGCGGATCAGGCCGACGTCGACGCCGGGAGCCGAGAACCCGGTGCACGACACCGTCACGAGATGCGTGACGTCACTGGCACGCAGGCGGGCATCGTCCAGGGCGGCCTGCGCGGCGCGACAGGCCAGAGGGAGCGCCTCGGAGTGATAGCGCTTCATTCTCTCGGCCGTCGTCGGTCCGTGCGGCGCAGCCGATCGGGGAGGAAAGAATGATTGAGGATTCGGGAGGTTTGGTTCGGACGTTTCCAGCAAGACGCTGTGTCGCGACTGAACTCCCGAACGGCGGTAGAGCAACTCGAGGCGGCGCCGGTCCTCTGCGGTGTCGCAACAGTGTGCGGACGAATGCCGGGCGGCATCCTCCTGGGTGATGGAGTGCTGCGGAACGGCGGTCCCGATTCCGGTCAGAGTGAATGTCATGTCACACTCGACGTCACGAGGCGTGATGGCCCGTTGATGTCGCGGACCAACGGACGAGCCAGCGCCGGGAACCAGGAGAGGATCGTCATGACGGGATGCGCGGCCCAGGGGCGACGCACAAGGGCGGCCAGCATTCGGCACCAGCGTTGGCGAGAACCGATCTTCTGACGGCAGACGTTGGTCCAGGCTTCACCCACCCGGGGATCCCAGCGATCGACCGCCAGCCGCGCCAAGGGGACGATCAACTCGGCCGCGCCCAGCGCCCACGCCATCCCCTCCCCGGTGAAGGGCTCGACATATCCGGTCGAATCTCCCAGAAGCAGAAGCCGGTGACTCGCCACTTGAGAGGGACGTCGTGTCAGCGGGGGAGTTCCATGCCATTCCGCGGCGGCCAGC
>JADZEF010000155.1 GCA_020850695.1 Planctomycetaceae bacterium
GCGAGCAGCGACGCGAAGAAGACGGCGAAGAACACGCAGGACCTCGTGACCGTCCTGAAGGGGGCGAACGAAAAACTCGCGTCGATCGACGCCAAGACCCGCGCCGAAAGCAACATCGAAACGTTCACGATTCCGGCGGGAGGCTGACATGGCGGTCGTCTCCTTACGTCAGTTGCGTGATGCGAATGGAAACTACAACGCCTCCGGCCAGGGGGACGAGGAAGACGTCTTCCGGGTCGAGGTCGACGACAAGACCATGACTCAGAATGAGGTGGTCGCCGGCGCGTTCGCGTTCGGTCTCCCCCAGCTCTTTGCGCCGAGGCCGGGCAAGCCGATCTTCCTCGTCAACAGCATCCGGATCCGCCGGCAGGAGGGGACGTCCCTCTACTGGCTCGTGACGGTCGGCTATTCGACGCGCACGCCGAAGGAAGAAAACAAGCAGGACAACCCGCTCAATGAACCGGTGAAGCGGACCCTGACGAGCGAAAAGGGGATGGAGATCCTCACGAAGGACATCAACGGCGTCGCGTGCCTCAACACGGCCGGCGTCGCGTTCGATCCGCCGATCGAGGTCCGCCGCTCGAAGCCCCGCCTCACGTTCGTCCGCAACGAGCTGTCCCACCCGGGAGCCAAGCAGCAGGAGTACGAGGACACGGTCAACAGCGCGTCGTGGGCGGGCGGTGCGGCCGGCACGGTCTATTGCGACAGCATCTCGGCCGAAGAGGAGTACCGGAACGGGGTGAACTTCTGGCGGGTCACCTATGTGTTCCTGTACGACCGCCGCGGCTGGCAGCCGCGGCCGCTCAATCAGGGCTTCGAAGCGATCTGGGTCGTCGACGGCGAAGGCAACCCGGTCGACCCCTATCGCCGAAGGATTACCGACGGGAACGGCGAGCCGATCACGTCGCCGGTGCCGCTGAATTCGACCGGCGACGCGATCCCGAAGTCGCTCCTGCCGGATGCGGCCATCCACCTCGAGTTCGCCGGCTATCCCTCGAAGAACTTCCACAGCCTGGGCCTCCCGGCCTGATCATTTCTCAAGAAATCACGGAGGCCAGGGATGGCCCTGTCGGTACACGAAGGCGACATGCGGGTGACGGGCACGCTCAGCGCGTCCAACCTGATGATCAATGAAAACTCGGTCACGAAAGAGAAGATCCCCGAGTCCGCGGGGATCGAGGCGACGAAACTCGTGCACCAGCACGCAGTGACCGTCGAGCTGTTCGGCCCGTCGACGACGGTCGCCGCGCTCTCGAAGGTCATCCACATCGCCCGCTCCGCCGGTCAGGTCGTGGCCATGGAAGCCATCGTCCAGACGAAGGCCACGGGAGCGGACCGCACCATTGCGGTCGACCTGAAAAAGGGGAACTCGGCCAGCGCGTACGCCACGGTCCTCTCCGCGACGGCCAACTTCACGAATGGCTCGACGAACCGCGCGCCGGTCTCCGGCACGATCAGCGACGACGACTACGTCGACGGGGACAGTTTCCAGCTCGACGTGGCGGTCGCCGGCGCGGCGGGAAACCAGGCGATCGGCCTGACCGTCACCGTGTGGCTCCGCGAGAACCCGGACTGAGGTGTGCGCGTGGCCGGGGGCATGTTCGACAAGGAGTCCGCGCGGCGGATCGGCCGGGCCGTGCTGGCCTACGAGGCGGACGGTCCCCCCACGTCCGGAACCCGCGGCCGCCGCAATCCCCCGCCGTCCGGTCCGCGGCTCGGCCGCACGGCCGCCGCGCATGCGAAGGGAGCATGGGGCGTCATTGAGCTGATGGCCGGGACACGAGGGTCCGAGACGCCGACCGGCGAGACGGTCCGGGCCTACAACGGCTTCGCCGACCTGCAGTCTAACATCCGCGTGCACGTGGGCGTCGTCGCCGGCGAGTGGGAGCTGACCGCGGCCGACGTCTGCGGCACGACCTCGACCAGCACTTCCACGAGCACTTCAACCTCGACCAGTTCGAGTTCCTCGAGCTCCTCTTCCACGAGTTCTTCGAGCTCGTCATCCTCTTCGACCTCAACCTCGACCTCGACCAGCACGACGACCAGCGAAACCAGCACCAGCTCCTCGACCAGCTCGACCAGCACGACGACCTCGGAAACCAGCACATCGACCAGCACGAGCGAGACCAGCACGACGACGTCGGAAACGAGCACGTCCAGCTCGACGAGCGAAACCAGTACGTCGAGTTCTTCCACAACCTCGGCGACGAGCGAAACATCAACCAGCACGACGACCAGTGCGGGCGGAAAATGCACCTGGTCATGGAGCACTTCTTCCGGAGTCTGGACCATGACGGCGACCGATTGCGGCGGGAATTGTCCCCATGCAAACGACGTCTTCGGCCCTGGGTCGTTCGATGGTCAGATCGTGCAGACGAACTGCTTTTGAGACGCACCAACGCGAGCAGAGGAAATCAGGATGGATTGCGAGTGCGTGGCGACGGCCTACCCGATGGTCTGCCCGCGCTACGGGCGGACCATGAACGTGCACGAGCACGCCATTTGTGCGGGCTGCCTGCGGGACCGGACGCCGCGCGAGCTCTACGTCCGCCACTGGCAAACGAGCGGGGAGACCGACGCGGGGAAATCTCCGGCGTCTCTCTCCGCGGCTTCGCCGGCTCTCCGCCGCGAGGATCCGATCGTGTCCCCGGGAATGGGCCCGGCGCACGGTTCGACGACGCTCACCGTCGGCATGGCCGTCGTCGATGATTACGACGGCTGGTACTTCAGCACGCAGGACATCCGACTGCAGCATCCCGAGGCGGCCGACCGGCTGTCATTCGTCGTCGTCGACAACCGCCCGGACGGCGCCGAGGGGACGGCCATCCGCCAGAAGATCCGCGGCGTCGACGAGCACGGCCGGATCCGCGAGACCGACGGCACCGGCTGGATCCCGCGAGCGAAGTATGTCGCCATGCCGGAAGTGCAGGGGACGAGCGCCGTCCGCGATCGCATCTTCCGGGAGGCCGAGACGGACGCGGTGCTCGTGATCGACGCCCACGTGCTCCTGGAGAAGGGGAGCCTGGCCCGGCTGCTGGCGTGGTTCGACGCCAATCCGAATTCGCCCGACCTCGTCCATGGTCCGATGCTCGACGATTTTCTGCCGCACGTCCACGCGACGCACATGGATGCCCGATGGGGCAGCGATCTGATGTTCGGCACGTGGGGCGTCGATCCGGACCTGACGTCGGTCGACGCGCCGGTCAAAGAGATCGCAATGCACGGGCTCGGTCTGTTCGCCTGCCGGCGGGACGCGTGGCCGGGCTTTCCGCCGCACTTGCGCGGGTTCGGCGGCGAGGAAGGCAACATCCACGAGGCGTTCCGCCAGGCGGGGGGCCGCGTGCTGTGCCACCCCGGCGTGCGATGGCTGCACCGCTTCGGCCGGCCGCGGTTCGCCGACCGGCCCGCGAGCGCGCCTTACGAGTGCCTGCTGGCGGACAAGTTTCGCAACTATCTGATCTGGGCCCGCTGGCTCGGCCAGCCGCTCGAGGTCGCCTGCGATCAGTTCTCACCGCAGCTCGGTCTGCGGGCCGTGCGGCGGATCCGGACCGAAGTCGAGGGGCTCGACGTGGGGCGGTTCACGCCGCGGCGTCGCTCGGCCGAGCCGTCGGCCGAGCTCCACTGTGTCCATCGCGGCGCGTACCTGTTCGATCGCCGCTGCGCCCCATGCAAGAGCCCGACCGGCCAGGAGTACTTCGCCCCCATCTACGAATGCGGCAAGCATCGCCGCTGCACGCCGCAGTCGACCGGACTCCCGATCAAGGGCTGCAGCGTCTGCGCGGACCGCCTGCCGGCCGCCGACGTCGGCCTGGTCTCGGTCCTGGTCGTGACGCACGGCCGGTACCAGCACCTGCGGCAGATGCTCCAGTGCTACCTGCAGCAGGACCATCCCCGCCGCGAGCTGCTCATCCTCAATCACCATCCGACGCCCCTCACGCTCGGCATCGAGCCCCCGGCCGGCGTGCGGATCGAGATCTTCAACGAACCGAACGAGGACCTCTTCGCTCAGAACCTCGGCCGGCTGCTGGCCCATGCCCGCGGCGAGTTCCTGACGACGTGGGGCGATGACGACTTCTACCTCCCCTGGTGTCTGTCGATGGCCGTGGAGCGGATCGGATCCGGGCTCGCCTGGAAGCCGGCCCGGAGCTGGTTCTTCGACGGAGTCTCTCAGCAAGTCAGCCAGGTGGGGAACAACCTCGAGCCGTCGATCCTGTGGCGGACCTCGTTCGTGCGCGAGCACGGCTTCGATGCCGGCGACACCGAGGCGGGCGCGCTGTTTCGCGCTTTGCCCGGGCTCGTCCCCTCGGCCGACGTTGGTCACATGGCCTCGTTCCTGACCACGTGGGGCACCGGGGTGCATCATCTCAGCGGCTCGATCGGCCGCGGCACGGCGAAAGAACGGCACGCCCGCTGGCGACAGCACAACCAGGATGACGGCGGCGGCGCTCCCCTCACGCCGGCCGACGTCCACCCGATGTTCGCGCGGCTGGAGCCGCACATCCCGGAGGGAGAACGCGCCGCATGGCGCGGAAAGGTCGGACTGTGACGCATCCACTCATTCATCCCACGGCCAACATTTACGACAGCACGATCGGCGAGGGGACGAAGGTCGCCGCATTCGCCGAGATCGGCGGGTCGCAAGTCGGCGCACGCTGCAAGATCCAGGCCCATGCCTTCCTGTGCCCGGGCGTCGTCCTGGAGGACGAGGTTTTCATTGGGCCGGGAGTCATCTTCACCAACGACCGGCAGCCGCGAGCCGTCGGCGGATGGATCCCGGCCCCGACGACCGTCTGCCAAGGCGCATCAATCGGAGCCGGGACCATCATTCTTCCCGGGCTGATCATCGGCGCGGGAGCCATGATCGGAGCGGGAAGCCTCATCACGCAGGACGTCCCCGCGGGCGCGGTGGTAAAGCAGCGGCTGCCGGCGCGCGCGGCGGGCCAGTTCCCGACTGACCTGGTGGAAGCGCTCAACGGGGCGGCCGCCGCGGCGGCCGGCGAGGACGGCTCGTCC
>JADZEF010000156.1 GCA_020850695.1 Planctomycetaceae bacterium
AGCTGCCGCTCCCCGGGATGGAGGAAATCCGCGATTACTGCAGCGACATCCTGCACCCGAAGGACGGCCGGCTCGACATGCCGCCCGAGGTCGAGGAGCGCGTCCTCAAGGCGATCCTCGGACTTACGCTTCGCGAAGCCCGCAAGGCGCTGGCGCGTGCGCTGGAAGGGCGCGAGACGGTCGATGACGAGGTCTTTCCGGTCCTCGTCGCCGAGAAGCGGCACATGGTGCAGGGGTCGGACCTGCTCGAGTTCTATGACCTGGAAGCGGGGGTGAAGGACGTCGGCGGTCTCGAAGGATTGAAGGACTGGCTGTCGCAACGGGCCGAGGCTTTTTCGAACCGTGCTCGCGAGCAGGGGATTCCGCTGCCGAAGGGCTGCCTGCTGCTGGGGGTTCAGGGTTGCGGAAAAAGCTTGACCGCCCGGGCGACGGCGAAGCTGCTGAGTTTCCCGCTGGTGCGGCTCGATGCGTCGAACCTGTTGAGCGGCGATCGCGGGGCGTCGGAACGCAACATGCGGGACGTATTGACGCTGATGGAGACGATCGCTCCGGCCGTGCTGTGGCTGGACGAAATCGAGAAGGGGTTTGCGGGGGGCGATGCGGACGGCGGCAGCGTCGACCCCGTCATGATGCGGCTCATCGGGCGGTTCCTCACCTGGATGGACGAGAAGAAACAGGCGGTGTTCGTCATCGCCACCGCCAACTCGGTGACGAACCTTCCCCCCGAAATGCTCCGCCGCGGCCGCTTCGACGAACTCTTCTTCGTCGACCTGCCGAATTACGACGAGCGCAAGGACATCTTCCGCATCCACCTCACGAAGCGCGGCTGGAAGCCCGAGCGCTATGAAGTCGACCAGTTGGCCGAGCGGACCGCCGGGTACAGCGGGGCCGAGATCGAGATGATCGTCGTCAGCGCCATGCTCGACGCCTTCGGCAAGGGGGGGATCCTTTCACAGGACAACCTCGAGCTGGCCCGCGAGCAGACGGTCCCCCTGTCGATCACGATGGAAGAGAAGATCTTCCAGCTTCGCGAATGGGCCCGCACCCGCTGCCGCCCCGCCACGCCCGACAGCCGCGTGATGCAGATGCTCGACGAGGAGAAGCGGCACGGCCGGCTCGAAGAGACGGTCCAGAAGAAGTCGGTGAAGGAAGACTGGATCGAGCTCGCCGAGGCCGGGCAGCTTTCCGCCGCCGTCACGGAGTACGTTCGCCGCAACGACAACGTCCTGTTGCCCGTGCTGCAGGAATCGCTGAAGAGCTACATGCCGGTGGAAGGCGAGATGGGCCTCGCGCTGCGGGCCGATCCGAATGCGGTGCTGGCGGTCGGGCTGAGTCCCGAGCTGTCGGAGCTGATCGTCAAGCTGATCGATGGCAAGCGGATCTACGTCCATCCGACCGAGGCGGACCACTACAAGAACCTCACCATCCCGAAGCTGCCGCTTTTGAAGGAACTGACGGAAGACAAGGTGAAGCGCCCCAGCTTCCTGCCGACGTGGCTCCGCGACCTTCCGCCCGACGGCGGCAGCGGCAAGTTCGCCCGCGTCGCGCGCATCAAGCTGAGCCGTTGATTCGCAAAGACATGCCATGAGACTGGCCGAGTTGAATCCAACGCTCATCTCATCGGTGCTTCACCGAACGTGGCTCGCTGATGTTCCGGTCTGGATCGTGGCGGCGCTGATTGCCGGACCTCCATTGATCCTGCGATGGCCCTACGCCATCCTTTATCTCATCCCGGCGGTGGCGGCCGGTGGGGTTGTTGACTGGGCCATGTCCCGAGTGCGACACCGCCTCCGCGTGAAAAACGCACTCAGGTCTCCCGAGTCGCTTCCGACGCCGGCCCCTTTTGATTTCGCGGAAAGGGCGGCATTCTGGAAAGAGTTGCTGCAGGGAAGCGAGGGGAAGTCGCTCGTGCTGTTCTCATTCGGCACTTGTGTCGTCTTGAACCGCGCAAGCGACGATCCTTTGGCGGACGCGAAGCAATTGCTCTCAGAATTCGGACACTCCATCCCTGGAACGCCGTCAGCGAACATGTTGGTCTACGATCTGACGCCATCGGACGATTTCGTGATTGGCGGGCATCATCCGGGAATACTCACTTTTGTCCCCGGCGCCGCGTTCCGGAAGCGACACGTCTCGGGTCGCGCTGAAGCCGTCGCAGCCTTTTTGGGCCGTGAGCTCAGAGTGCTCGACACTTTCTCACGGGACGTCGTGCACGTGGAGTCCCTCGCATGAGGTTGGCGGGCGCACTTTGTCGTGAGTTCGCAAATCCTCGACCCTCTACAGCCCCGCGTATCCGCAAACGACGACGTCAACCCGCCGCGCCGCCGCAGGGATGATTTTCCTTGATTCCGCTTCCGATTGATGACGTCCTCCCGCAGATCGTGCAGGCTCTTTCGAGTTCTGACAGCCTCGTGCTCCGCGCGCCGACCGGTGCGGGAAAGACGACGCGCGTTCCGCCCGCTCTGCTCGATGCGGGTCTCCCCGACGGTCGGCAGATCATCCTTCTTCAACCGCGCCGGCTCGCCGCACGCACCTCCGCGCGGCGGATGGCGGACGAGCGCGGCGTCACGCTCGGCGAGGACGTCGGCTACCAGGTGCGGTTCGAACGCCGCGCCGGCCCTCGCACGAAGATTCTCGTCGTGACCGAGGGGATTCTGACGCGGATGCTTCAGGATGATCCGTTTCTGGAATCGGCCGGCGTGGTGATTCTCGATGAGTTTCACGAGCGGCACCTCGACACCGACCTTGCGCTGGGGATGACCCGCCGCGTGCAGCAGACGGTGCGCCCCGATCTGAAGCTGGTCGTCATGTCGGCGACGCTGGCGGTGGAAGGGGTGTCGCAGTGGCTCGGCGGATGCCCGGTCATCGACAGCCCCGGACGGTTGTTCCCCGTCACCGTGGAATATGCCGCTGCGGCCGAGTCCGGCCCCGTCGCGCCGCGCGTGGCGGCGGCCGTTCGCGATGTTCTCCCGCGCACGGCGGGTGACGTACTCGTCTTCCTGCCGGGCGTGGGTGAGATCCGGCAGGCCGGACGATTGCTGAAGCCGATCGCGGAGTCGGGCGGTTTCGTCGTGCGGGAACTCTATGGAGATCTTCCGCCGGACGAGCAGGACGCGGTGCTGCTGCGCGGCTCGAAGCGCAAGGTCATCCTCTCGACGAACGTCGCCGAGACGTCGGTGACGATTGAGGGAATCACGGCTGTGATTGATGCGGGGACGGCCCGCGTGATGACGTTCGATTCGCATGTCGGCCTCGACCGGTTGCGGCTGCAGCCGATCTCGCGGGCGTCGGCCGAGCAGCGAGCCGGGCGGGCCGGGCGATTGCAGGCGGGGCTGTGCGTGCGGTTGTGGAGCGAGGCCTCGCACCGCGCACGCCCCGAGCAGGAGACCCCCGAAATCCGCCGCGTCGACCTGGCGGGACCGGTGCTGCAATTGCGGTGCTGGGGTGAAGCCGACGTGCGGGCCTTTCCGTGGTTCGAGGCGCCGCGCGAGGGGACGGTCGCGCGGGCCGAACGGCTGCTGGTGCGGTTGGGGGCGATGGATGACGCCGGTCCGACCGAACTCGGCCGCGCGATGGCGCGGTTGCCCGTTCATCCGCGACTCGCGCGGCTGATGCTCGAAGCCATCCGCAACGGCTGCGCGGAACGGGGCGCGCTGGCGGCTGCGTTGCTCTCGGAACGCGACCCCTTCCGCTCGGATGATGCTGCAACTCACACGTCCCATGCGGGACGGCGTCAGGCCGCACCGCAAGGACCGCGCCGCGCGGTCTCGCGCTCGGACCTGCTCGATCGCGTGCTGGCACTGGAAGAGTTCGAACGATCTAGCCGCGACCTCTCTCCGCTCGGAATGATCAACCACGCGGCGGCTCGTTTCGTGTTCAAGGCCCGCGACCAACTGCTGCGGCTCGTTGAAGGCCGGCACGTGTCAAAGGCCCGCACGATCGATCGCCGCGCTCCCATCCCCAGCGCGAATGAAGAGGGCTTCCTGCGAGCCGTCTTCGCCGCCTTTCCCGATCGGCTTGCCCGGCGTCGCGAAGTCAGTGGGCCGAGAGGGGTCATGGTGGGGGGCAAGGGAATCATTCTCGGACCCGAGTCCGCCGTCCGCGAGTCGGAATACTTCATCTGTCTCGATGTCGACGCGGCGCAGGGAGAGGCGCGGGTGCGGCAGGCATCCGGCGTCGAACGCGAGTGGATTGCCCCCACACAAACCCGCACCACGATCGACGTCGTCTTCGACGAAACCTCCGAGCGAGTCTCCGCGCGGCGGCGGGTCCGGTTCGACGATCTGATCCTCGAAGAGGGGACGGCTCCGCTTCCCTCGGGCGACGAGACGTCCAACGCCCTCGCGCAAGCGGCCGCAGCCCATTGGAGCCGCGTCTACCCGCCGGACAGCGAGGGGGTGGAGCAGTTCGTCACGCGGGTGCGGTGCCTCCGCGATTGGATGCCCGACCTCGACCTGCCGGCGTTTGACGAAGCGGACCTGCAATCGATGTTGCCGCTGCTGACCGTCGGCTGCCGCTCGTTCGCCGAGCTGCGCCGCGTCCCGTGGATCGACATCCTGCGAACGCGGCTGACGCGGGCCCAGGCGAGTGCGGTCGATCACGAAGCCCCCGAGCGGATTGAAGTCCCCAGCGGCAACCGCATCACGCTCGCCTACGAAGTGGGACGCCCGCCGGTGCTGGCGGTGCGCATCCAGGAGGTTTTCGGACTGAAAGAGACGCCGCGGATTGCCGGGGGCCGCGTCCGCGTGCTGATGCACCTGCTGGCCCCCAACATGCGCCCGCAACAAATCACCGACGACCTCGCGAGCTTCTGGGCGAACGGCTACCCGCTCGTGCGGAAAGAACTGCGGGCCCGCTACCCGAAGCACTCCTGGCCCGAAGACCCGACCGCCGCCGCCCCGCAACGACGTCCCGGACGGAAGTAACCCGTGGTTGTCTTTCGCTCCGCAAAAGACAACCATCCAGACCGGAAGACACAACGGTCAGGCGACCTCGGGTCTCTTCGTTTTCAAGTACCACTCCAGCAGCGTTCGAAACGGAGGAGTGAAGCGATCCGGTTCCATCGCGACACGGCGGGCGAGTTCGTCGAGATCGAACCACTCTCCGTAAGCCACCTCGCCGGGGTCGAAGCGCGGCTCGTCGTCGCAGACAGTCCGATAGAGGACCGTGTGCTCGTACGCGGTTTCGGGACCGGCGGGGAACTTGGCCAGGCGCACCAACGGAGCGGTCAGCCCCGTCTCTTCCTCGAGCTCGCGCGGGGCGCAGACGTCGTAGTCCTCGCCGGCACTTAAGTGTCCCGACGCGGACGACGTCCAGCAGTCCGGGTATTCGTCCTTGGTCGACGACCGCATCTGCAGCAGCAATTGCCCCCGCCCGTTGAAGACGAAGATGCTGACGGCGCGGTGCAGCAGCTTCCGGGCATGCACCACCGACCGCGGCAGCTGCGTGAGCACGTTGTCATCGGCATCGACGACGTCGAAGAGTTCTTCCGGCATGGAGAGAGCCGTTGCAGCGGGGAGCGAACGCGGTCCGGCTTCGCGAACCTCGCGACGCGGCGGCGCGGATTCGTGCGGACGTTTCTGGTACGAAAGGGCTTGTCCATAAAGTAGTCCGTCGATCCGGTACTTCCCACCGCGCCGCCACTCGTCACGCCCTCCGGCTGAACCCCCGATGCTCGAACTCGTCTCGACCGGACTCGTCTATCGCAACCCGAAGCCTCACCTGCGGTCGATTCATGCCTGGCACCCGTCGATCGTGCTGCTCGACGATGGAACGCTGGTGGCGGGCTTCGACCTGGGGGAAGCGGTTGAGAGCCTCGATTATCGCACCTACACGGCCCGCTCGGTCGACAACGGCTCGACGTGGTCCGAGCCGAAACCTCTCTTTGACGACGACACCGCACGCCGCTGCACACACACCGCCCGGCTCGGCCGCACCCGCGATGGATTGATCGTCGCTCTCGGCGGCCGTTTCTTCCGCGACAATCCCGAGGAAGGGCTCGTCAACCGCGAGAACCTCGGATACGTCCCAATGGAACTCATTCAGCTCACCAGCAGCGACGGCGGCCGCACCTTTACGCCCCCCAAAGTCATTCGCACGCCGCTCGTCGGCCCCGGATTCGAAATCTGCCATCGCCTCGTCGAACTCTCGGACGGAACGTGGCTCCTGCCGACATCCACCTGGAAAGGCTGGAACGGCGAAGCCCCCCACGGCATGCAGGCGATCGCCCTCGTCTCGCGCGATCGGGGCGCGAGCTGGCCCGAATGGATGCCGATCGCCGACCAGTACGAACGGGGCGTCATCTCGTGGGAACAGGGGCTGACCGAACTTCCCGACGGGCGACTGCTGGTTGTCGTCTGGAGCTTCAACGAACGGACCGGTCACAGCGAGCCGAGCCGCTACACCCTGACGAACGACGAGCGGCAGTTTCGCCCGCTGCGACTCAACGAAGTGCAGGGTGAGACGGCGAAGCTCCTCACGCTGCGGGACGGCCGCGTGCTGATGGTTTATCGCCGCATCGACCAGCCGGGCCTCTGGGCGAACCTCGTGACGATCGAGGACGACCAGTGGATGAACCACGAGTCGATTCCCTTGTGGCGCGGCACGGCGTCGTGGATGTCGGGCGAAAGGAACTCCACCGATGAACTGAGCGGGCTGAAGTTCGGGTTCCCAAGTCTCGTTCAGCTTCCGGACGGCGATGTGTTGGTCGTCTTCTGGTGTCGCGAGGAGTGCATTCACAACATCCGCTGGCTGCGCGTGCGGACGGCGTGACGGACTGTGCGGGCGGAAACGCCTCGCATTCAAGAAGTTCGATGTCGACAGTCGAGGTTCGAGAGGTCCCGCGGCAGGATCCTCTTGCGGGGGTGGGGGACAGATCGTATTTTCTCCCGCTGGTTTTCGACGTTCGACTCCACGGAGGGAGGACGATGGTCTTCCGCGCCGTCCTGATGGCTTTGCTGCTGGGATGCCTGGGGTGTGGGGCCCGACTGGCCAACCCGCGCTCGCACGCGTCGACGTCGCCTCCTCCCGCGGCCATGGGGACGCCCGCGTCAGAGCCGCGGTCGGAAACCGCTGAACCCGCGGGAATCGCCCGCGTCTCCGCACCGGACGTTCCGCGGGTGCCCGTCGATACGGTGCTCAACGTCCCCGCGTCGAACGTCGAAGCAACGTACCACGAAGTCGTCGGCGGTCAGACGTTGGAGTCGATCGCCCCGCAATATGGGCTCGACGCTGAGACGTTGCGGCGGGCGAACGGCCTCGACCGCAACGCGGTGCTTCAGGCCGGACAGCTGCTCTACGTTCCCGAGCCGAAGGCCGCCCGCATGCACCTGGCGGATGAGTGAGGGGCGGAACGAGTGGGTAGTGGGTAGTGGGTAGTGGGTAGCCACAAGGAAACGGGAAAACTCTCTCTGGCTACCCACGGCCCACTTTCGCCTTAAACCAACCGGGCCGGCGATTGCTCGCCGGCCCGGTCTCAAGTTCCCGTCTGACAGCATTTCGGCCGTCAGTCGACTTCGATGGCGTTCGTCACGTTGAAAGGTTCGTCCGGCGACAGCGCACCCTGCGAGAACGCGCTGTGAGACATGGCCGCGTGGGTCGCCAACTGCTTGGCGTAGTAAGTCGACGCACGCCCGGAGAGGACCACCGCCTGGTTCTGCACGTCGACTCGGAGGCCTCGGACGAGGCTGCCGATGCGTGTTCTCACGAGCTGTTCAACAGACTCGCGCAGCACCTGACGGGGGTCAGCACACACTTGCGGATTCATCAAACCTTCCTCCATGAGAAACGACCCGAACGAACGCGCCCCTCAAATCACAGCCGTGTTGCCACGGAGAGGGACGCTCAGGGGTTTCGGACTCAATAACACCCGACGCGGCGAGCCGCGCCCGATGCAAATGACTTTCTCCGTGCACCTTCCCGCCGGATTCCGATGGGAAGTTCTGACCCCGCACTGTCGTTCGTAAGTCGTCGGTCTGAAGGGACAACCGTTCCCCGCAACCGCGCCGCTGAACCGGGTTGATAACTCTTCCGCGAGCCCACGAGTCCGATTTCGAGCGAAACCGACTCGATTCCCTCTCGCCACACGGACGACCGACCGGGAACCCATGCCGACAGCAAGCCAGAACATTCCCAGACCGGTACTGTTGTCCGTGCCCCACCAAGGTAGTGGGGCACCCCCCTGAAATCAAATGAAAAGTCGCTTATCTCCGCAGAACCGGCAAATCTCCGGCAAGCGAATCAGGCCGCAATTTGCGGTGAAATCCTCAATCCTGCCACCACCTTACAGAGAGGGCAGCTCACCAAGGGAAACGGGAATTCGGGCCGCGGCATCCGAGGTCAACCCCCTCATCGGACACTTGCCGACCTGGTCGCGTCGCGAGAGTCGCTCCGTCAGGTGAAACCGATCTCATTCCTGCACGCGAAACTCGATCAGGAGATAGTTCGCTTGAGAGCACATTACCGACGGGTCTTCCACTTCGACCGGCTTGTGTCCCGGAGGGGTACCGTTGAATAGCCGGGGGCAACGCCCCCGGGAATCCAGTGATGTTCGTTGGAAGCCCCAACGGGGCGAAGGTCGGACAGCGCCCCGGGACACCGCCGCCCCTTCGGCGCTTGGGGATTTGAGAGATTGCGCCCGGGGGCGTCGCCCCCGGCTAATCACTTCTGCCCCTCCGAGGCTCACAACGAGTTGAGAAAACCCCGTCGGTGACGGGCTCTCGCCAGGGCGAGCCTTGAATAGATGGCCAGTGCGTTCGGCGGGCCGCTGGAACTGGCATATCCCCACTTCTTGCAATCAATACAATCCGCGGGCCATCCCTCAGCCGATGCACTGGAAGCGCGGAAGCCGGATTGCCGAGGCTTCTGCAGACCGCGCTCACCGATCGACACGGACGTCTCATGAAGATCCGCAGCCGCGTTCTCACGAAGCTTGCCGCCCGCGTCGCCTGCACGGCGTTCCGGCTTCTCTACCGCACCGTGAAGATTGAGTACCGCCAGGCGGTCCCCGGCACCGACGCCTTCCGCCCGACCCCCGAGAAGTACCTCTACTGCATCTGGCACGACGCCCTGCTCGGACCGGTCTTCGCCGACAAGCACGTCTGCATGGCGGGTCTGGTCAGCCAGCACCAGGACGGGTCGTACCTAGCCGACGCGATGGAGATGGTGGGGGTGCTGCCGGTGCGGGGGTCGTCGAAGCGGGGCGGGGCGCAGGCGCTGCGGCAGATGATGGAGGCGGTGGAAAACCACCACATCATGATCACGCCGGACGGCCCGCGAGGCCCGCGGAACGTCATCAAGGATGGCATCGTGTTCCTGGCGTCGAAGACGGGCCGGGCGATCGTGCCGACCGCCTTCAGTTACGAGCGGTGCTGGACGTTCAAGGGAAGCTGGACCGACCTGTTCATTCCGAAGCCGGGGACGAAGGCGTGGTTCATTGCGGGAGCGCCGTTCCGCGTTCCGCCGGATCTGGACCGGGACGGAATCGAAGCGTACCGTGTGCAGTTGCAGGCACGGCTCGACGCCATCACCGCCGAGGCGGCGAGCCTGGCAAAGGGACTGCCTGCCGAGATCACTCAACCGGCCCGCAAAGCGGCGTAACGCCTGAAAGCCGCCGCGCGGAGTGAACGCGCTGGCCACATCCATGACGTCGAGCGAATCGCCTGTGGCACGACCTGCGTGGTACGTGCGGATGCTCAATCCGCGCGGGGCGGTGCCCATTGCGCTGGTGCTGTTGCTGCTCGCGGCGCCGTTCGTCTATCGCGAGTGGCTGATCGCAGGCCTGCCGGACCCCGGCGACCCCTTCGACGTCGAGGCGTTTCTGGCCGCGAATCCTGCGGTGCCTCGCGACGACAACGCCATTGCGGATTACATCGCTGCGGAAGAGGCGATCCACGGCGATGCGACCGACTTCTCGACCGAATTGCTGGGGGAACTGACGTTCGAGCACGATGCGATCTCGCCGGCCGCGTGGGATTGGCTGGCGTCAAACCGCCGCGCCTTGGAGTTATGGGAGGCAGGAACACGCAAAT
>JADZEF010000157.1 GCA_020850695.1 Planctomycetaceae bacterium
AGTCAGAACCGGCTTCCTGAGAGCGCAAAAAGAACGAGGAGCTTCGCGAAAAGCTCCTCGTTCGAGTTTTCAACAGCGATAGTCCGTCACCGTTCGATCACGTCGCCGCTTCCGACGACTCGCCGACCGCCACCAGTTCGCCGGCGTCTTCGACCGTGCTTCCCTGGAAGTCGAGCTGATCCTGCTCGCCCACCTGCTTCACGTCGACGGTGATCGTGTTCTTCCCGTCGAATGTTCCGCGGAGCAGCTCTTCCGAGAGCGGGTCTTCGATGTACCGCGCCACCGACCGACGCAGCGGGCGGGCCCCGTAGTCGAGCCCTTCATCGTTTTCGCCCTGGCCCTGCTTGATCAGGAAGTTCTTGGTCGCGTCGGTCAGCACGAGCTTCAGGCCGCGCTCGCCGAGGCGTTCGCGAACCTTCGACAGTTCGACGTCAACGATCCGCTTGAGATCGTTCTCGGTCAGCTTGCGGAAGACCACGACTTCATCGAGACGGCCGAGGAATTCAGGCCGGAATTCCCGCTGCAGCTCGTGCATCAGGTTCTTCTTCATCTCGTCGTAGCTGACTTCCGACTCCTTCTTCGTTCCCGAGTGGAACCCGACGTCGCCGCCGTGAGCCATTCGGCTGGCTCCGGTGTTCGTCGTCATGATCAGCACAACGTGCTTGAAGTCGACGCGGCGGCCGAAGCTGTCGGTCAGGTGCCCTTCTTCCATGATCTGCAGCAGCATGCTGTAGACCTCGGGATGGGCCTTCTCGATTTCGTCAAGCAGCACGACGGCGTACGGACGGCGGCGGATCTTCTCGGTGAGCTGACCCCCCTCCTCGTAACCGACGTAGCCCGGCGGAGCGCCGATGAGGCGGCTGACGTTGTGCTTCTCGGAGTATTCGCTCATGTCGATCTGGATGAGCGCGCTCTCGTCGCCGAACATGAACTCGGCGAGCGTCTTCGCCAGCAGTGTCTTGCCGACGCCGGTCGGACCGGCGAACAGGAACGTCCCGGCGGGACGCTTCGGATCCTTCAGCCCGCTGCGGCTGCGGCGGACCGCCTTGGCGACCTGCTTGATCGGCTCGTCCTGGCTGATGACGCGGCGATGCAGTTCGTCTTCCATCTGCAGAAGGCGCTTGGCGTCTTCGGTGCTCAGGCGGACGAGCGGCACGCCCGTCATGCGGGAGACGACTTCGGCGATGACTTCGCCATCGACGACCCCGTCGGTCTCGCGGGCCTTCTCGCGCCAGTCGCGGTTCAGGTTTTCCTTTTTCTTTTTCAGCTTGTCGGCCTGGTCACGCAGGCTGGCCGCCTTCTCGAAGTCCTGGTTGGCAACCGCCTCTTCCTTGGCCTGGTTGAGCTTCTCGATCTCTTCTTCGAGGTCCTTCATGTCGGGCGGGCGGACCATCGACTTGAGGCGGATGCGGGCCCCCGCTTCGTCAATGACGTCGATTGCCTTGTCCGGCAGGCAGCGGGCGGTGATGTAGCGGGACGAGTATTCGACCGCCTTCTCCAGCGCCTCGTCGGTGATCTGCACACGGTGGTGCTGCTCGTATTTGTCGCGCAGCCCCTTGAGGATCTGCACCGCCTTGTCCGGCGAGGGCGGGTCGACCACGACGTTCTGGAAGCGGCGCTCGAGGGCGCTGTCCTTCTCGATGTACTTGCGGTACTCGTCGAGCGTCGTCGCGCCGATGCACTGGAGCTCGCCGCGGGAGAGAGCCGGCTTCAGCACGTTGGAGGCGTCGATCGCCCCTTCCGCACCCCCCGCACCCACCAGCGTGTGCAACTCGTCGATGAACAGGATTGTGTTCTTCGCGCGGCGGACCTCATTCATGACCGCCTTGATGCGCTCTTCAAACTGGCCGCGATACTTCGTGCCGGCGACCATCATGGCGAGGTCGAGCACGACGATCCGCTTGTCGCGGAGCAGCTCCGGCACGGTGCCGTCGACCACCATCTGGGCGAAGCCCTCGACGATGGCCGTCTTGCCGACGCCCGCTTCACCCAGCAGCACCGGGTTGTTCTTCTGGCGACGCAGCAGGATCTGCGTGACGCGTTCGATCTCGCGCTCGCGGCCGATGACCGGATCGAGCTTCCCCTGGCGGGCGAGTTCAGTCAGGTCGCGGCCGAAGCTGTCGAGGGCCGGGGTCTTGCTCTTGCTGCTCTTTCCGCTCGCACCCGCGGCCCCACCACCGCCGCCGGTCGAACGATCGCCGGCGCTCGATTCGCCCTGTTCCATCCCGTGCCCCAGCAGGTTGAGGACTTCTTCGCGAACGTCTTCGAGCTTCAGGCCGAGGTTCATCAGGACCTGGGCCGCCACCCCTTCCTGCTCGCGGAGCAGGCCGAGCAGCAGGTGCTCGGTGCCGACGTAGTTGTGGTTGAGGTTGCGGGCCTCCTCCATCGCGTATTCGATGACCTTCTTGGCCCGCGGCGTCTGCGGGAGCTTGCCCAGCGTCACCATGTCGGGGCCGGACTGCACGATCTTCTCGACCTCCAGACGGATCTTCCGGAGATCGACGTCGAGGTTCTTCAGTACGTTCGCCGCAACGCCCGAGCCTTCCTTGACCAGGCCGAGGAGGATGTGCTCGGTGCCGATGTATTCGTGATTGAAGCGCTGGGCTTCCTGGTTGGCCAGTTGCATGACCTTCCGAGCCCGGTCAGTGAAACGCTCGTACATCCCGTCTCTCCCTTCAGGCCCCGTGATGTCCGACCGGCCGAGAGGGTCTCGAGTCGGCGGAGGCGGGGGATGTCAAAAACTCAGTCGTCCGGGTTTCAACTTGCGAGGGCCGAAGCCGATCCGGCCGCCCACCGTCAGTCTCATTTCAGAAGCGGCTAATGCCGCACGCCATTCCTGGTCGCTGACCGATCTGTCAAAACGTCGATTTGCGAATCACAGCTATCCTATTCACCGCGCGCCTGTCGCCCGTCGGCGACGAATCTTCCTTTCGATTACGAGGCTCGCCGTAAATCCATTCATCTGACCTGAGGCTTCGCCCGCAATGAGTGAAGCGTGGTCCGTTGGGCGCAAACGCGACCGTCGGGACCGGGTGAATGTCGGAATTGGTGGAAAGATACGTCATCCCCGAGAGACTGAGGGGGGATTCCGAAAGCGGGATTCGCCGGACAGGAATGTCGGGCCGTCTGCACCAGCAGAGCGCGTGATGACAGGGAACGGCAATCTGTCGTCCTTGATACAATCGGCAAACTCCGCCCGACTTCTCCCTTCAATCAAGCGGACCGGCCGAATTCTAGTAGGGGGGGTGTGGGGGAGCAAGATAACGGGGGCGACTGGTTTACGGTGCCTTGGCGAACTGCCGTGGCTGACTCTTGCTTCAGATTTGAACGCAAAGCCGCGAAGGCCGCAAAGTGTCGCAAAGGAAAAGGAGGTCAGCGCGAGGGACAGGCGAATCCAGAGTGATCTCGAGTTCCGCCGGGCTTCCCCTTTGCGTGCCTTGCTTGGCGACCCTTGCGTCTTTGCGTTAAATGCTCTCCATCGGCTCGCTTGACGCATCCGAAAGTCCACGGAGCCTTGAAGGGCTCCCGGCACACCGCTAGAATCCCGGCGCACCTTCGGTTCTGCGCCCGCGGACCGATCGTAACTCGACTCCCTGTAAGAGGCTGCGATAGCAGGCGACTCTCAGAAATGAGAGCCCAACGCCTTCCTTTGCGAGTCGTTTGTCCCGGAGTCGGGAATTGTCGTATCGCCTGAAGCCCCTCGCGACGCGAGGCCGATGGAGAGGGGATCGCCCGGAACGTCGTTGCGGCGGGCGGGATCGTTCGGCCGGTGTTACGGGCCTGCAGAAGGGGTGAAGTGGATGTCGGATGTTCTCCACGGCTTTCAGCCGATTCTGCTGTATATCGGTGTGCTGGTTGGGTTTGTGATCACAAATCTGATCCTCGCCCACATCATCGGCCCCTGGAAGCGGACGGCCGTCAAGCAGATGCCGTATGAGTCGGGAATGGACCCGGTGGGGGATGCCCGCCAGCCCCTCGACGTGAAGTTCTATATCGTCGCCATCCTGTTCCTTGTGTTCGACGTAGAACTCCTGTTCCTCTATCCGTGGTCGGTCTCCGCCTACGTCGGTGACGCGGACACGTCGGCTCCCGGCCTCCCCCTCGAACTTCGCGGGGCGGTTTTCGGGATCATGGTCGTCTTCATGGCGACGCTTGCCATCGCGTACGTGTACGCCTGGCGCAAGGGGGTGTTCAAGTGGCGGTAGGCATGCCGGAGAATATCTTCGTCGCGAAGCTCGACGATGTGGCAAACTGGGTTCGCAAGAACAGCCTGTGGCCGATGCCCTTTGCCACGGCCTGTTGCGGCATCGAGCTGATGGCGACCGCCTCGTCCCGCTACGACCTGGCCCGCTTTGGTGCGGAGGTTATGCGGTTCAGCCCACGACAGTGCGACCTGATGATCGTGGCTGGCCGCGTCGTTATGAAGATGCTCCCCGTACTCCAGCGCATCTGGCTGCAGATGCCCGAGCCGAAATGGTGCATCTCGATGGGGGCCTGTGCCTGCAGTGGCGGGGTGTTCGACACCTATGCCGTGGTGCAGGGAGTCGACCGCTTCATCCCGGTCGATATGTATGTCCCGGGCTGCCCCCCCCGCCCCGAGCAGCTCATCCAGGCGGTCATGGACCTGCAGAACAAGGTCATCTCGCAGACCGGAACGCTGACGGGCCGCGAGTTCATTCGCCGCACCGCCAACACGGGCCCCGCTCCATTCGATCGCGACGAAATGATCCGCAACCGCGAAGGTCGCGAACTCCTCGAAGCGCAGGGAGACGCGAAATGACGACCGTCGAGCGACTCCAGGAGCGGTTTCCGGCCGGCATCACGCGGGTCGAGCAATTCCGCGACAACCAGCGGCTGATCGTCCGGGCGGGAGACGTCTTTGCCATCCTGCGTCACCTCAAGGATGACGCGGGGTTCGACATGCTCATCGACATCACCTGCGTCGACTATCTCGAATACCCGGACGCCACGGACCGCTTTGGCGTCGTCTATTGCGTGCTCAATCTCGGCACCGGCGAACGCCTCGTGCTGAAGACGATGCTCAACGAACCCGAGCTCACGCTTCCTTCGGCTGTTCCCCTCTGGAAAGGGGCCGACTGGATGGAGCGCGAGGTCTACGACATGTATGGCATTGAATTCGAAGGCCACCCGGACCTTCGCCGCATTCTGATGCCCGAGGAATTCAGCGCGTTCCCGCTCCGCAAGGACTACCCGCTTCGCGGTCGCGGCGAACGGCATAACTTTGATGTCATTGCCCGGTCGGACAGCTGACGACGCAGTCGCCGATGAAAGTCAGGACGTTGAATTAGCCCCGCCCGCCGACACGACTCTCTATCATGCCCCTCACCCTTGCCGACGCCATCCCGACGAATATTCCGGGAACCGAGTCGGAATATCTCTGGACCCTCAACTTCGGGCCCCAGCACCCCGCCACGCACACCACGTTGCGGCTGATCCTCACGCTCGACGGTGAGAAGGTGCTGCACGCGGTCCCCGACATCGGCTACCTGCATAGCGGGTTCGAGAAGCTGGCGGAAGATCTCGACTTCAACCAGTACGTCACCATCGTCGACCGGATGAACTACATTTCGCCGATGGCGAACGAGATCGCCTGGCATCATACGGTCGAGAAGCTATTGGGCGTCACGCTCACTCCGCGGTGCACCTATCTGCGGACGATGCTCGCCGAGCTGATGCGGATCCAGGACCACCTGCTCAACGTCGGCACAACAGGACTCGACCTCGGGGCCTTCACCTGCTTTCTCTACTGCTTCACGCAGCGGGAGAAGATCTACGACATCGTCGAGCACGCGTCCGGACAGCGGTTCCACACCAGCTACACTCGCGTCGGCGGCCTGATGTATGACGTCGACGACGCCTGGATCCGCAAGGTCCGCGACTTCGTCAAACAGTTCCCGAAGACGCACGCCGAAGTTCACCGCCTTCTCACCCGCAATCGCATTTTTGTCGACCGCACCAAGGGAATCGGCCCTCTCAGCCGCGAAGACGCCATCGCCCTGAGCGTCACAGGACCCGTGGCCCGCGCGAGTGGCGTCGTCCGCGATCTCCGCAAGGACGAACCTTACCTCGCTTACGCCGACCTCGACTTCAAGGTCGTCTGTGCGGACGGCGGCGACTGCTACGCCCGTTATCTCGTCCGCATGGAAGAGATGATGGAGAGCCTGAAGATCATCGAGCAGTGCCTCGAGAATCTGCCGAGCGGTCCGGTCAATGTCGATCCGGAAGGGCGTGCGGTGATGCCGGCCAAGCCGGCCGTCTATCGCAGCATCGAAGGGCTGATCCAGCACTTCGAGATCATCATGCCCAACCGCGGGTTTGTCGCCCCGCTTAACGAAGTCTATGGAGCGGTCGAGTCCCCCAACGGCGAGCTCGGCTACTACATCGTCGGCAACGGCACCATCAAGCCCTACCGGGCCCGCACCCGTCCGCCGTCCTACATTCACTTTGCCGTCTTCCCGCACATCATTAAAGACCACACGCTCAGCGACGTGGTGGCCGTCCTGGGAAGCCTGAACATCATTGCTGCGGAACTGGACCGATGAGCGTGCTGACCGAGGAGATGCGCCAGAAGATCCGCGACTTGTGCTCGCGGTATCCGAGCAAGCAGGCGGTGACGCTCCCCGCCCTGCACATGGTGCCCGACGCCATGCGCCAGGTCTCGCGCGAGGCGATCGTCGAGATCGCCGAGCTGCTCGACCTGCACCCGGCCGAAGTGCACGACACGATGAGCTTCTACGGCTTTTTCCGCGACGAAAGAGCCCCGCTCGGCAAGCACCGCCTCTGGGTCTGCCGCAGCCTCTCGTGCATGCTCCGCGGCGGCGAACAGCTTCTGTCCGACCTCTGCGACCGCATGCACGTTGCCCCCGGCGGAACCACAGCCGACGGCAAGGTGACGCTCGAATTCGCCGAATGCCTCGGCGCCTGTGAAGGCGCCCCGTGCATTCTGGTTGATGAAGATTGTTATATGAATCAGTCCCCGCAATCGGTGGAGCAGTTGGTGAATAAGTTGTAGTCCGTTGGGAAAGGTTTCGGTCCGCAAGGGAAATCCTTTGATGACTGATCACGATCCCATGGTCGTCGTCATCGCCGGTCCGAACGGTGCGGGCAAGACGACCATATCTAAGCAAGTCCTGCGAAATGCACTTCATGTCGAGGAGTTCGTCAACGCGGATGCGATAGCGGCGGGTCTGTCAGAGTATCATCCGGAACGGGTGGCGATTACTGCGGGCCGAATGATGCTCGATCGACTCGATGAGCTCGCGGAATCCAAGGCGAGTTTTGCTTTCGAAACGACGTTATCGACTCGATCCTTTGCCCCGAAAATAGAGAGTTGGAAGGCGGCAGGTTATTCGTTCCAGTTGGTCTTCGTCTGGGTTCCGTCTCCGGACGTTTCAGTCAAGCGAATCGAGTATCGAGTGAGCCTTGGCGGTCACAACGTTCCAGAAGAGACGGTTCGACGGAGATATGATCGAAGCCTGAGAAACCTTTTTGAGCTTTATCTTCCGCTCGCAGATCAATGGGAGATCCTGGACAACTCCCGACCCGGAGAGAAACCGCGAGCGATCGCTGAGGGTGGCCGAGGAATTCCTGTCAACGTGAGCGAGTCGAACCTCTGGAATATCCTGGAGACGACCTATGGCAACGACAACAACCAAAACTGATCTTCACGATGCGGCTGAGCGGGCTCGGCGAATTGAGCAGGAGGCTGGTGCTGCGGTCGAAGTGGCGAGAAAGAAGCATCAGCAAGCTGGGGTTCCGATGGCGGGTTGGCGTGATGGTCGTGTCGTGGTTGTTGATCCTGTGACCTTGGAAGAGTTGCCGCAGACTGACTCAAAAGAATCTTCTTGATGCTACCGGAAATCGCCGCCACACAGGATTGGAACGCTTTGAAATCTTATCTGTTATTGTCTGCTTGAATTCTGCTTTGGTCGTTAGTCAACAGGCCTTTCGTCATACGGACAAGCCCGTGCCCAAGTTCGAACCCGTTCTCCTGGCTCGTGTCGGCAAGCCCGACAGCCAGAAACTCGAAACGTATCGTCGCGACGGCGGCTACGAAGCGCTGAAGAAAGCGCTCGCCATGTCGCCCGAGGAAGTCACGAACGTCGTCAAGGACTCGGGGCTCCGCGGCCGCGGCGGGGCCGGCTTCCCCACCGGCCTCAAGTGGACGTTCCTGCCGAAGAACCACACCGGGCCAATCTATCTCGCCATCAACGCGGACGAGAGCGAACCGGGAACGTTCAACAACCGCATTCTGATGGAGGACGACCCGCACCAGATCCTCGAAGGGATCGCCATCAGCTGCCACGCGATCAAGTCGGAGCGGGCTTACCTCTATCTGCGGTTCGAATACGGCAAGAGCTACCGCAATCTGCAGGCGGCCATCGACGAGTGCTATGCGGCCGGGATCCTCGGCAACAACTCGATGGGCTCGGGAAAGAAGCTCGATATCTTTCTGCACCGCGGGGCCGGAGCCTACATCTGCGGGGAAGAGACGGGGCTCATCGAGAGCCTTGAAGGGAAGCGGGCCTGGCCGCGGATCAAGCCGCCGTTCCCCGCCATCGAAGGGCTCTTCCGCAAGCCGACCATCGTCAACAACATCGAGACGATGGCCTGCGTCACGCACATCCTCAATCGCGGCGTCGAGTGGTTCAAGTCGATCGGCGTCCCGCCGGATCCGAAGAACCCCCGCGATGCGGGGAGCTATGGACCGAAGCTGTATTGCCTGAGCGGGCACGTCAACAAGCCGGGCTGCTATGAACTGCCGCTGGGCGTCACCGCCCGCGAACTGATCTTCGAGCACGGCGGCGGCATCCCGCACGGCCGCAAGGTGAAGGCGGTCGTCCCGGGCGGCATCAGCATGGGCTTCCTGAGCGCCGACGAACTCGACATTCCGCTCGACTTCAACGGTCCCGGCAAGGTCGGCTGCCTCGGCCTCGGCACGGCGGCGGTCGTCGTCGTGGACGACTCGATCAGCATCGTTGACGTCCTCTACAACTGCTGCCGTTTCTTCTCGCATGAGTCATGCGGTCAATGCACGCCGTGCCGCGAAGGAACCGCCTGGATGACGAAGATTCTCGAGCGGATGCGGTCCGGCCACGGCACCACCCGCGACCTCGACCTGCTGGCGGAAGTTTCCGGCAGCATCGGCATCATCCCAGGCACGACAATCTGCGGGTTGTCGGACGGTGCCGCCTGGCCGGTCAAGAACGCGATCAAGAAGTTCCGTCCCGAGTTTGAAGAATATATCGCCAGTGGAAAGAAGACCGCCCGCGTTCCGGTCGGAGCGCATTGAACATTTAGGAATCTTCAGAGAAATCGTCTGGTTCAGGCAATGACAGCGATCACGATTGACATCCCGGAAGAGGAACTCCAGGCCATCGAGGAGTTCGCGAAGAAGACGTCTCGTGCGACAGCGGACGTCGTGCGTGAAGCGATTGCCGATTTTCGAAAGAAGCAAATCCCGACGAAGCGTCCGATCAGCGTCCTGGAGATTCCTTCACATTCCGTCGGCAAGATCCTTCGTCCGCTGTCGCCGGACGATGACATCCTTGGGGAAATGCTTTCGGATGATCCATGACGTTACCCATCGGATTGGATACAAACTGGCTTGTCCAGTGGGCCATCGTCGAGTCCCCAGCGCATTCGGTCGTGCGGACTCAACTCCAATCGCTCATTGCCCAGGGAGAAAAACTCGCGTTGACACCGCAGGTTGCTTCAGAGTTCGTGCATATCGTTACTGACACATCCCGCTTTGCTCGACCGCTGTCGATGGAAGAGGCATGGACTGATATCGAACATTGGTGGAATGCTCCGGAAGTCGTTCAATGTTTTCCAACGGCAATCAGCGTGCAACTCGGATGGGATTGGATGCGTCAGCATCGCCTGGGAAGAAAACGAGTTCTCGATACTCAGCTGGCAGCGACATTCTACAGTCATGGAATCGATCGAATCCTGACGACGAATGCCCGTGATTTCACAGTCTTCGGATGCTTCACAATTCTATAGACCACTATTCTGGCCTGATTTACCGTTCCACGATGCTTGATTGGGAATTCGATCTCGCTCACCTCGAAACGAGCGACGAAGTCCACTGGAAAAGAAAATGCCCACCGTCATCGTCAATGACAAGCCGGTCGAGATCGGCGCGGATGAAAAACTTAACTGCGTGCAGGCGGCGCAGCGGGCCGGCGTCGAGATTCCGACGTACTGCTGGCACCCCGCCCTCAGCGTCGTCGCCAGCTGCCGCATGTGCCTCATCGAAATGGGGGACAAGAAGCCGGACGGCACCATCGCGATGCAGCCCAAGCTCTTCCCCGCGTGCCAGACGCCGGTGAAGGACGGGACGGTCATTGTCTCGAACAGCGAGAAGGTGAAGCAGGCCCAGAAGGGAACGCTCGAGTACCTGCTCCTCAACCACCCGCTCGACTGCCCGGTGTGCGACCAGGCGGGCGAATGCTTCCTGCAGGATTACAGCTATCGCTATGGCCGCGGCTACACCCGCCTGCAGGAACCGAAGACGCTCAAGCCCGATAAGGACTACATCGGCGACCAGATCACACTCTTCACCGACCGCTGCGTGATGTGCACGCGGTGCGTGCGGTTCACGCGGGAGATCAGCGGGACGGCCGAACTGCAGGTCATCAACCGCGGGAGCCACGAAGAGATCGACATCTTCCCGGGCGAGCCGTGCAACAACAAGCTGGCGGGGAATGTCGTCGACCTCTGTCCGGTCGGCGCCCTCTGTAGCAAGGACTTCCTCTATAAGCAGCGCGTCTGGTGGCTGCAGACGAAGTCGTCGACCTGCCCCGATTGCAGCACCGGCTGCAGCATCCGCGTCGACCAGACCGGAGACGTCGTGAAGCGGCTGCGGCCGCGGCACAATCCGAAGGCCCAGGGGCACTTCATGTGCGACGACGGCCGCTTCGGATGGAAGTACATCCACGGTCCCGATCGCCTCACGCAGCCCGAGATGCGTTCCCCACAAGGGGCCAAATCGCACGACTGGGACGCCATCCAGCCAGCGCTGCGGGCGGCCCTCGAAGGGGCGGTCACGCGGAAGGCGAGTGCGGTGGCGGCGGTCCTCTCGCCGTGGATGACGGTCGAAGAGGCTTATCTCCTCGCAAAGTGGCTCAAGCGTCTCTCCCCGCAAACGCGGCTGGCCCTCGGCCCCGTCCGCAAGGAAGGGGGGGACGACTGCTACCCGAAGGACGTCCGCGGCAAGGCGCTGCCGAACCCGAAGTTCACGATCCGCCATGAGAAGTGCCCCAACCGCAAGGGGGTCGAACTGATCCTCCAGCACTTCCAGGGAAGCGTGATTCCGTTCGACACGCTCCTGTCGGAAGTCGAGTCGAATCAGGTCGACACGCTGTTTCTCACCGGCGGCGATCCGAAGGGTTGGATCACCGAAAGCCAGGCGGCCGTGCTGGGCAAGCTGAAGATGCTGGCCGTGCTCGACCTGCTGAAGTCGCCCGCCACACCGAAGGCTCACTACGTTCTTGCCGGCGGCTCGTTCGCCGAGAAGGACGGAACGTTCATCAATCACGCGGGACTGGCGCAAGCGATCGTGAAGGCGATTCGCTCCCCGGAGAACGCCCGGCCGGACGGACGCATCCTTTGGGAGCTCTCGGGGCGTCGCGGGCTGTTCCACGCGACGAACCTGCGGCGCGAGATTGGTCAGGAAGTTCCGTCGCTCGCGGCGCTGTCCGTTGGAGATCTGGGAGAGCATGGCGTGCTGCTGACGGAGCGTCCGACCGTGGCGGCACCCGTTCGCGGTGAGAAGGTAACGGCTTCATAACAACGTAAACGTAGCACGGGCACTCATGCCCGTGCGTAAGAAATAAGTAAGATGAATCTTGGACTCACGGGCAGGAGTGCCCGTGCTACAACAAGAGATCAATAGATAGATTCGGGATCCAATGCATCCACTGCTGATTACATTGCTGACGATCGGCGGCGTGCTGGGCGGGACGCTCGGGGCGTGTTCGTATCTGATCTATATCGAACGCAAGCTCGCTGCCTTTATTCAGGACCGCGTCGGGCCAAACCGCGTCGGGCCGTTCGGGCTGCTGCAGCCGATTGCGGACGGTCTGAAGTTCCTGCTGAAGGAAGACGTCATCCCGGCCCACGTCGACAAGTTCCTGTTCATCCTGTCGCCGGCGATTTCGGTCTTCACCACGCTGCTGGCGTTCTCGGTCGTCCCGTTCGGGGCCGCTTCGAAGGACGGAATCTTTCCGTGGATCATCGCTCCCCAAGTCGATCTCGGCATCGTGTTCATATTCGCCGTGTCGAGCCTCGCGGTGTACGGCGTGATCCTCGGCGGGTGGGCCTCGAACAACAAGTACAGCGCCCTCGGCTCGCTCCGGGCGAGCGCCCAGGTCATCAGCTATGAAATCCCGCTCGGCATGTCGGTCCTCGGGATCGCGCTCCTCGGCGGTACGCTGAACCTCGAAGAAGTGATAAAAGTGCAGGCGACGGGGCTCGCGGGGTGGAACTTCTGGTATCAGCCGCTGGCCTGCCTCATCTTCTTCATCGCGGCCCTCGCCGAATCGAACCGCCTGCCGTTCGACCTGTCGGAATGCGAGCAGGAGCTGATCGGCGGCTATCACACCGAATACGGTGCGCTCAAGTTCGCGCTGTTCTTCCTGGCCGAATACACGCACGTCATCACGATCAGCTTCCTGACGGTCATCCTGTATTTCGGCGGGTGGCACTTCCCGTGGTTTGCGACGGCCGCGTCGAACTACGCCGGGGCCGAGTTCGTGAAGTTCGGCGTGCTGCTGTTCAAGGTCCTGTCGGTCATCATCCTGATCATGTTCATCCGCTGGACTATCCCGCGTTTCCGCTTCGATCAGCTGATGGGTCTCGCCTGGAAGGTGCTCATTCCGCTGGCGACGGCGAATGTCGTGCTCACGATGGTGGTTCGCGAGTTCGATCTCAACCGGTGGTGGCTCACCGTCGGTTCCTTCGTTCTGTTCCTCACCGCGGGCTTCCTCGCGATCGACCCGCTGGGACGTTCGCGGGCGACGAAACGACGTCGGCCGGCCGCTGCGGTTCCCGTTGCAGGGGGGCATCATGCCCATTGATTCCAAAGATGTGACGTGGGTCGAAGAGCCCGAAATGGGCTTCTGGGAGTCGAGCTTTCTCCCGGCCATCGTCGATGGCCTGAAGACGACGCTCAAGCACGTCATCAAGTACGAGCCGACGACGCAGCAATATCCCGAAGAGAAGCCCGAGCTTCCGCAGAACTATCGCGGGGTGCATCGGCTCAACCGGGACGAGAAGGGGCGCGTCAAGTGCGTGGCCTGCTTCCTGTGCGCCACGGCCTGCCCGGCCCGGTGTATCTACATCACCGCGGCACCCGCTCCGAAGACCGAGGAATGGGTCGATCGGGACAAGTATCCGGCGAAGTTCGACATCGACGAATTGCGGTGCATCGGCTGCGGGATGTGCGAGGAAGCGTGCCCGGTCGACGCCATCGAGATGACCAGTCTGTATGACTTGACGGGGATGAGCCGCGCCGAGATGCTGTTCGACCGTGAGAAGCTCCTGAGTGTCTATGACAAGACGATTAACTCGGGAAAAGACCCGGCACGAACGACTCGCGGTCGCCTGGGGCCGGCGTCGACGATGGTGACGCCCGAAGTGATTGCGGGCTCGTCGGACGAGAAGCGGGTGCCCGTTCAGGCGGTGCCCGAGCCGGGCAGCGGCGGACATTAGCAGTTGAGGGAACCGGAGCGGCGTCACCCTTCACCGCACGCTGCTCCGCGGACGGATTCGGAATCGAACAACACTCGCGGCGGAAGGGGCGTGAGGCGTCTTTCCGTCGCGGTTTGCTTTTAGTCGCTCTTAGATATGTCGGGTGGGCACTGCCCACCAGCATTCAATATCGATCGACGTTCATGGTGGGCGGTGCCCACCCTACATGGACTGACCAATGTCTGTGGAATGGATCAAGAGTCACTGGACGCTGCTCGTCCCGCTGTTGATGGGGGCGCTGGCCCTCGCGTGGATGATGCCGCGACAGGGGAAGCCGCGTCCCATTGCGGCCGGATTGATGGGGCTCGCCGCCGTCGGGTGTGCGGGGTTCTTCCTGCTGAAGCCCGGACCCGAGATGGTCGAGTCAGCTCTTTTCTTTCTGTTCGCGGGGACGGCCATCGTCGCTGCGGGGCTGATGATCACCAGCCATAACCCGGTGTATGCGGCGTTGTGGTTTGCCCTCGTCACGCTCTCGGTGTGCGGGCTGTTCCTGCTGCAGTCGGCTCCGTTCCTCTCCGCTGCCACGATCATCGTGTATGCGGGGGCCATCATCGTGACGTTCGTGTTCGTCATCATGCTGGCCCGGCAGAGCGGGGCGGCATTCTACGATCAATCGTCCGAACAGCCGACCTGGGCCACGTTCGCGTCGTTTCTGCTGCTGGGCGGGATGCTTGTCTGCCTGGGCGACTGGCGCGGGCAGTCGGGGTCGGATGGAGGAATGGGCGGCGGGATGCTGAAGGTTCCCGCGGTGTGGCAGGATCGTGAGCTCAATCCGAATCCGCTCAGCACTCTGCCCGATACCGAAGCCGGAGTGAAGGCGGCGGGGACGATGCGGGGATTGGGACGGTCGCTGTTCGGCGACTATCTGTTCGCGGTGGAAATTGCAGGAACGCTGCTGATGGTCGCGACGATCGGGTCGGTCGCCATCGCACCGCGACGTGCGCAGGGGGGGCTATGACGGGGGTCTTGCACAACTACCTCATCGTGGGGTCGGTGCTGTTCGTGATGGGAATGCTGGGGTTCCTGACGCGCCGCAACCTGATCCTGATGATGCTTTCGGCCGAGATGATGCTGCACGGCGTGTCGCTGAATCTCGTCGCCTTCTCGCGGGCGCACGGCAACTACCAGGGGCAGGCCTTCACCGCCTTCATCCTGACGGTGGCCGCCTGCGAAGCGGGGCTGTCGCTGGCGCTGATCCTCGCGCTTTATCGCCGCCGTGGCACGCTCGACGTGACCGCGTGGACCGACCTGGGCGAGGCTCCCGCCGAACTGCCGACGATTCCCGAGCACGACGCCCCGCACATCGAACAGGAATTCCCGCGGCTCAAGCCGACCGGGCATCTCCCCGAGGTTCCCGAAGAGGAGACCGCCGCCCGTGTCTGAGCCGATTGACCAGTTGACCGCCTGGCTGATCCCGTTGGCGCCCCTCGCGTCGGCCGTGATCATCGCCCTGTTCGGCAAGCTCTTTGGCGAAGGCAGCCACCGGCTCACGGTGACCGGCCTGCTGATCGCCTTCTTCTGCGCCGCCCGCGTGCTGGTGATGAAGGAGACGTCGGACGGAACCGGCGTCGTTCTTCGGGGCCCGGAATGGATGAGCGTCGGCGCACTGCAAATCTTCGCCGACATCCGCATCGACACCATGACGGCCATCATGCTCTGCATGGTGACGTTCGTCAGTACGCTCGTGGCTATTTATGCCTCGGGCTATATGCACGGGCAGCCGGGGTATCCGCGGTTCTTCGCGGCCCTGTCGCTGTTCGTCTTCTCGATGTGCATGCTGGTGCTGTCGAACAACTTCCTGATGCTGTTCGTCTTCTGGGAAGCGGTCGGCCTCTGCAGTTACCTGCTCATCGGGTTCTGGTTCTCGAAACCGAGTGCGGCCGCGGCCGCGAAGAAGGCGTTCGTCGTCAACCGCATTGGCGACTTCGGTTTCATGATGGGGATCTTCCTCCTCCTGATGACCTTCGGGACGCTCGATTACGACAGCGTCTTCAAGATGGCGGGGGATGTCGCCGAGCAGCACCCGCAGACGATCACGATCATCTGCCTGCTGCTGTTCGTCGGTGCGATGGGCAAGTCGGCCCAGGCCCCGCTGCACGTCTGGCTGCCGGACGCGATGGAAGGTCCGACTCCCGTCAGCGCCCTTATCCATGCGGCGACGATGGTCACGGCCGGCGTCTACATGGTCGCCCGCTGCACGCCGCTGTTCGTTCATGCTCCGACCGCCCAACTGGTCGTTGCGGGTGTCGGTGCGGTGACGGCGCTGCTGGCCGCCTTCATGGGCATGACGCAGTACGACCTGAAGCGTGTGCTGGCCTATTCGACGGTCAGCCAGCTCGGCCTGATGTTCCTCGGTCTCGGCAGTGCGGTGGTGAGCCACGATCTGGCGACCGCGGCCGTGACCGCGTCGATGTTCCATCTCTTCACGCATGCGTTCTTCAAAGCGCTCCTGTTCCTCGGAGCGGGGAGTGTCATGCATGCGATGGGTGATGTGATCGACATGCGAAGGTTCAGCGGGCTGCGGCGACTGATGCCGAAGACGCACATCACGTTCCTGTGCGGGTCGCTGGCGCTGGCCGGTTTTCCGCTGCTCTCGGGCTTCTGGAGCAAGGATGAAGTGCTGGCGGCCGTGATGGCCGGCACGCACGAAGGCACTCATCAAGGGTACTTCAAGCTGCTGGCGGCCGCGGGGCTCATCACGTCGCTGTTGACCGCGTTCTACACCTTCCGGGCGTACTTCATGACGTTCTGGGGTGAGGAACGCATTCCGGAAGAAGCGGGACACCACGCCCACGAATCGCCCGCTTCCATGACCACGCCGCTGATGATTCTCGCCATTCCGGCCCTGCTGATTGGCGGCTTACTGGGTCCGACCGGATTCTTCGGAAACTTCCTCGGCCACACGGTCGGTCTGGGCCACGAAGGCGAACATCACCTGCACTGGGACGTGATGGCGATCAGTGCGGGGGTGGCGCTCGCCGGCATCTTCGGGGCGTGGCTGTTCTATGTGCAGTCGCCCGGACTGGCGAAGGCCGGCCGGACGGCTCTGGCTCCGCTCTATCATCTGTCGCTCAACCAGCTCTATCTCGATCAGCTTTTCACCTGGATCATCGTGAAGCCGCTGTGGGTTCTCGGATGGATCGGGTTGATGATCGAACGGTTTGTGATCGATGCCCTGCTCGACTTCATCGCCTGGGTGCCGAACCTCGTCGGCAAGGCGCTGCGGCCGCTGCAGAACGGGCTGGTGCAGTCGTATGCGTTGGTCATGGCGCTGGGACTGGCGGCCATCCTGGCGGCGATGATGCTCCGCTGAGACACAAGGTGCGAAGGGGTGCGAAAAGGTATGAAGAGGTGCGAAGGGGCAGGAGGCAGAAATCGTCCGACGATTCTGACCTGATTGGACCGCTCGACCTCTTCAGTTCACATTCACACCTTTTCCAGCCATTTCGAACCTCTTCGCACCTTTTCACACCTTTTCGCACCCTGCTTCCCCATGACCTTCCTTCTGCCGATTCTGATTTTCCTTCCGGCGGCCGCTGCGGTGCTGTTGATGCTGCTGCGCTCGCCGGATGGGAGCGTGGCTCGCTGGGGGGCGCTGCTGGGGTCGCTGGCGACGCTGGGAGTCTCGCTGATCATCGCGTCGCAGTTCGCGGAGTTACCCAAGCCGGAGTCGACGTCGGACACCGTCGTGCAGCCGAAGTTCGAAGTCCGCCATGATTGGCTGACGTTCAAGCGGACGCTTCCGAACGGAACGCTCGCCTCGGATGTGAAGCTCGAGTTCTACTTCGGCATGGACGGGACGAGCCTGTTGATGGCCATTCTCACCGCCCTGCTGACGGTGTCGGCGGTGCTGATTTCGTGGCAGACGATCAAGGACCGGGCGACCGAGTATTACGCGTGCCTGCTCATTCTGGAGACCGGGCTGCTGGGGGCATTCACGTCGTTCGACCTGCTGCTGTTCTATGTGTTCTTCGAATTCACGCTGATCCCGCTATTCCTGCTCGTCGGGATCTGGGGCGGTCCCGACCGCCGTTATGCGGCCGGCAAGTTCTTCCTCTACACGCTGTGCGGAAGCCTGGTGACGCTGATCGGGCTCGTCTCGCTCGGCACGTGGGTCATCAACAACCTGCCGGGGCTTGAGACGCCGTTCTCGATTCCCGATCTCTCCGCCGCGCTCGTTCAGAAGCCGATTCCGACCAACATCCAGGTGATGTTGTTCCTGCTACTGTCAGCCGGGTTCGTGATCAAGGTGCCGCTGTTCCCGTTCCACAGCTGGCTGCCTCTGGCCCACACCGAGGCCCCCACGGCGGGGTCGGTGCTGCTCGCCGGCGTGCTGCTGAAGCTCGGAACGTACGGGTTCCTGCGGATCTGCCTGCCGCTGCTGCCGTCGGCCTGCATTTCGCCGGGGGTGCCGATCATCGCGACGCTCTCGGTCGTGGGCATCATCTTCGGGGCGCTGGCCGCCCTCGTGCAGAACGACATCAAGAAGCTGGTCGCGTATAGCTCGGTCAGTCACCTCGGGTTCTGCATGCTGGGGTTGTTCGCGTTGAACCAGGAAGGGATCAGCGGCAGCATACTCCAGATGATCAATCACGGGCTGTCGACCGGAGCGCTGTTCCTCGTCATCGGCATGGTTTATGACCGCTACCACACCCGCAAGATGGACGAGATCGGCGGGCTGGCTTCGCACCTCAAGCTGATTTCGATCTGCATGGTTTTCACCTGCTTTTCCAGCATGGGGCTGCCGGGGCTGAACGGGTTCGTGGGCGAAGTGCTGTGCCTGATCGGCATGTTCAAGGCCCAGACCTCGCAGCACGTCTTTCCGTGGTATGCGGTGCTGGGGGCGACCGGGGTGATCCTCGGGGCGTGGTACCTGATGACGATGATGCAGAAGGCGTTCTTCGGACCGCTTCGCCTGCCGGACACTCATGGCGAAGAAATCCATGACCTGCAGCCGCGCGAGGCGCTGCTGCTGATTCCGATTCTCGCCCTCTGCCTGTGGATCGGCGTCGCTCCTCAGACGCTGCTCGATACGATCGACCCGGATGTGAAGAAGATTGTGCGGTTGTACGACCGGGTGCGGGGCGAGAATCAGCCGGCGGTGACGAGCGTGGATGTGGAGTGACATGGCAGGTGAAGTGGGCGCTGCGTGAGATGATCGCAGGGGCCACGGAGATGACGGATGCGACGGAATTGGTTGGATGGACGTGTGCTGAATCGGACGGCCGATTGTTTGCGGTGCGGTTGAGAAGTCGGAGCGGACGCCATCTCAATTGAATGAGGTCTGCTTCGGCACCCAGGGTGCTCAAAGCCGCACCCTGGGTGCTTCCCGCGCGGATGCGACGGAGTCAGACGGAAAGCACGCGGGACGGGTTGACGTTGAACGGGATTCGTCCGGCGGAATGTGGAATCGGGAGCGGATTGTGTCTGAAGCTGTTGCACAGATTCTCGGAACCGTCAAATACATCGTCCCCGAGACGATTCTGATTCTGGCGGTGTGCGTGAGCTTCCTCGCGGGGCCGTTCCTGGTCTCGGAGAGGGGGGAAGCGCCGGCGGGGCTGCGTCACAAATGGGGCTGGCTGGCTCTCATCGCCATCACCCTGTCGGGGCTCGCCTGGTGGAACCAGTCGGCCGAGCCGATGAACTATCCGAATGGCCCGTTCCAGCTCGATTCGCTGGCGCTGTTCGTCCGCGGCTTGTCGCTGGCGTCGGCCGCGATTCTCGTGCTGATCGGCTGGAACCAGATCGACGACGCCCACGCGGCCGAGTTTCATGCCTGCCTGCTGCTGATCTCCGCAGGTGTCACGCTGACTGCTGCGGCGAACGACATCATCGCGTTGTTCCTCGCTCTCGAGCTGGTGAGCATTCCGACCTATGTGCTGCTCTACCTGCCGCGGCGCGATGCGGCGGCCCAGGAAGCGACGACGAAGTACTTCCTGCTGAGCGTCTTCTCGTCGGCGATTCTGCTCTATGGAATGAGCTTCCTGTTCGGCGTCACCGGGACGACCAACCTCACGGCCATCCAGGCGGCAATTACCACGGGAGCCGGCGGCGCGATGCCGGCGGTGTTGCTGCTCGCGATTGTGGCGGTGGTGGCGGGGCTCTGCTTCCGACTCACGGCGGTGCCGTTCCACTTCTATGCTCCGGACGTGTTCCAAGGCGCTCCGACAACGGGCGCGGCGATGCTGGCGTTCGTGCCGAAGATTGCGGGTTTCGTCGCGCTGCTGCGGTTGATCGCGTTTCCGGTCGATGTCTCGCGGAACTCCAACTGGTCGCTGGTCGGCATGGCCCTTCCGCTGCTCACCGTCGTGGCGATCGCCAGCATGCTGGTCGGGAACCTGGTGGCGCTGCTTCAGACGAATGTCAAGCGGCTGCTCGCGTGGTCGAGCATTTCGCACGCGGGCTACATGCTCGTCGGTATCGTGGCGGGGCCGACGACCACCGGGTCGGTCAACGGGACGGATGCCCTGCTGTTCTATCTCGTCGCCTACGGTGCGATGACGATTGGCGTGTTTGCGGCGCTGGCGGCGCTGGGCCGCGGCGGGCGGAGCTACGAGACGCTTGATGACCTCGCAGGGCTGAGCCAGTCGCATCCGGCCATCGCTCTGCTGATGACCGTGTTCCTTTTCAGCCTCACCGGCCTTCCGCCGACTGCGGGGTTCCTCGGCAAGCTGAACCTGTTCCTGGCCGCCTGGTCGGGCAGCTCGGTGTCGAAGACGCTGGCCATCGTGCTGGCGGTCAATGCCGGCATTGCGGCGTGGTACTACCTCAAGGTCGTCGCGACGATGTACCTGCATCCGCTGCGTCGGCCGTCCGAGGGGAAGGTCGAGATGCCGGCGCTGGTCGGCCTCGCGCTGTGTGCGGCGGCGACGCTTGGCTTCTTCGCCCTGCCGAATCTGCTGTGGACGATCATTCGCGGGTCGTGACGGCGGTCCGGAGACTGGGGCCGAAACTGCGGGAGCGGGCAAACGCCGGTTCGTGGTCGTCATTCAGGACGGGCGGTCTACAATTCCGCACCGCAACGTGAATCGATGGTCGTGTCGAGGCGCGGATCCGCGGACAGGCCTCCGCTCTCGGACCGACCATGATCGAGCCGCATCCGACCGAACCGGGCGCCTTCCTGCTTTCGTGTGAGCAGTGGCTGGACGTGCCGCGCGAGCGGGCGTTCGAGTTATTCGGCGACGCCTTCCAGCTTGAGGCGATCACGCCGCCGTGGCTGCGGTTCCATGTGCTGACTCCGCGGCCGATCGAGATGCGTGCGGGGACGTTGATTGACTACCGCCTGCGGCTGCACGGCATTCCGGTGAAGTGGCGGACGGAGATCAGCGTCTGGGAGCCCCCGTTCCGGTTTGTCGATCGCCAGATTTCCGGTCCGTACGCGGTCTGGATTCATGAGCACACCTTTGAAGAGCAGGACGGAGGGACGCTCGTGCGGGACCGTGTGACATACCGCATTCCGTACGGCCGGATGATCGGCGGACTGGCGAACCGGATTCTTGTGAAGCGTGATCTGGAGAATATTTTCCGATTCCGTCAGGACGCTCTCGCTCGATTGCTCTCGAACGCGCCAGCGACTCGATGATCGTCGCGATTCGCGACGCCGAACACCGATGCGTGAAGCGTTCGGCCCGCAAGATCCAACCCACGGCGAGTTTGGCCACGGCAACACGGAATCAAGGAGGAGACAAAAGCATTTTAACAGGAGCACTCAGAGGAAGCAGAGAGAAGACAAGCAGAGGCAGAGAGGAATCGCCGTCGCATGCATCATCGGCGGCGTCGTTCGACACCTGTATTTGCTCTGCTCCCTCTGCTAGCTCCTGTTGAAAGCCTTCGCATTTCTGCCCTGGAATCGTCCATGACGCCACGGCGAAAAACGCTTTGCGGGATGACAAGTGCCAAGAGACATCGATCCGACGCACCGCCAGGAGCTGAAGAGAGCCCCCTTGAACTCGTCCGTTCAGCGCGCCGGTAGACACCGTCGTTGCCATCCCTTAGGGTGAACGGCAGATTGTCGTGCGATGAATTCCTACTTTCTCTGCTCGCCATGCGTTCCGACAACGCCGACATGATGCTGCTGGAACGCATCCGTGCGGGGAACGCCGAGGCGTGGGGCGAGTTCATCGCGCGGTATGAAGGGCGGCTGACCGCGTTTGTGCGGAGCCGGCTGGCGAATGCCGCAACCACCGAGGACGTGGTGCAGGAGACGTTCGCGGGGTTTCTTGTCGGGCTGCCGAACTACGATGCGGCAACGCCGATGGACACGTTCCTGTATTCCATCGCCGCACACAAGCTGACCGACGTCCTGCGTCGCCAGGGGCGGCGGCCGACTCTTCCGTTGCTGACCGGCGAGGGAGATGAGGGAGTTGTTCGCGAGCCGGAATCACCCTCGCGGAAGGCGTCGAGCCTGGCCCGCAGCCGCGAGCAGACGGAAGTGGAGCAGCGGGTGCTGGGGGATTGCCTGCGGTCGTTGATTAGCCAGTGGAAGGAACGGGCGGAGTTCGAGCGGCTGCAGTGTGTCGAGCTGCTGTTCGTACTGGGATGGGCGAACAAGGATGTGGCGCAGCGGCTGGCAATCAGCGAGCAGACGGTGGCGAACCACAAGCAATACGTGGTCGGCAAGCTGAAGGAGGCGGCTCGCAATGCCCGGCTGCGGGACTTTGATCCGGCCCGCGTCGGAATCGAGTGAATTGCCGTTCGGGATCAGAACGACAGCCCGGTGCCGACCGTCAGGCCGAACAGGCCGAGGTTGCCGTTGTTCTGGGTGCCAGTGACGGCCGTTGGCGCGGGGAGTCCGCCGCCCAGCCAGAGTTGGGCCTCGCCGGCGATCCGCACGAAGAAGTGCGTGTGGTAGCTGATGGGGGCCGACCAGTCGACGCCGAACTGGAGGTCGGTCACGCCGACGAAGTCCTGCCCTTCGTGGTAGAAGCCCGCCTGGACACCGTTGAAGGCTCCGGGGAAGTCCGAAATGGCGGACGACGTATTACCGTAGAGGCCTGACAGCCGTCCGCTGGCGAACATGGCCCAGTTCGTCTGATTGACCCGGCGGCGGCCCGAGACCGAGAGGGTCGGACCAAAGCCGTTGAAGTTCCGGTCGAAGATGATGGCGCCACCGGCTGTTCCCGTGACGAGCTTTTCGTCCAACTGGGCATACCGCAGGCCGGCTCCCACCGACAGGGCGACGCCGCTGTTGCTGAAGTGCCAGACCTTCTCCGCATCGATCACCTGCATCTGGAGTTCCTGGCTTCCCCCGTTGCTGTTTTCCTCATCGTCGAGATTCCAGTAACGGACCTGGGCGCCGGTGCCGTTCGGTTCGATCAATCCGACCCAGACGCGCGGGGAGTAGGTGAAGCCCCAGTCGACATTCTGAGAACTGAACCCGGGGCCGCCGGCCGCCGGGCCGACCGATCCCGTGTTGTAGTTGAAGTACGGCTTCAGGATCACGTTGTCGTAACCGGCGTAGAAACCCCAGCGGTTCTCCTGCATGGCCCCGCCCGGGACGTAGCTCGGGTCGTAGACGTAGGGGCTGGAGGTCGTCGGCACGCCGAAGGGGCCGACCGGCGCCGCATAGGGCGTCGAACCGGGCATTACCGGGGCGGCCGGCTGATACATCGTCGTCGTCTCGGGAGACGATGGGATGGTCATCATGGGGGTCGTCAGGACCGGGCCCGCATTCTGGGCGCGGATGACGGTGTCGAACTGCGTGGCGATCGATTCAGGATAGATCGAGTCGGCATCGGGGCGGGACGGCTCGGCTGACGGCAAGGCCGCCAGCACCGCCGCGCAGAGCGCGAAGGTAGCGTTCACGCGGGAACCTGTTGTGATGGGGGGGAGAGAGAGCGGCCGGAGAGAGACCGGCGGGAGATTGGAGGGCGGGGATGTATCAGAAGCGGCCGGACGGGGTCAACGCGAACTTGAGCCGATTTTCGTTGGAAACGTGGATTCTTCGAAATTGTGGCGAGGTAGAGTACGAAGGGTGAGAAGGGTTTGAAGAGTGCGAAGAGGCTGGAGGTTGAAGACCGCGCGAACCCGCAAGCGTAAAGCGGCCCGCCGCGAGGGATCCGCCGCGGCCTGTTTGCGTCGCGCGAGCTGGCTTGCGCCGACACTTCAGTGAGCAGCGGTTTCGGCGCTCGGGTTTCGGCGGTGATGCCAGCCGAAGAGGGCGATGACGACAGCGAACGCCAGGTAGCCGATCGCCAGTCCGGTTGCCGGGTAGGTCGTTGCGGCGGAGGCGGCGGGAAGGCTGGCCGCGGCTCCCGCGACGGCTTCGGGGGCGCTCGCCGCGTCGGCACCGGGCCCGAAGAGATCGGTCGGCAGCCCGATGAGGAAGTCGAAGTTGTTTCCCTGGATCGAGTAGGCGTGCGTCAGCCCGAAAAACGCGCATCCCGTGGCGATCAGCGACCATGCGGCGGCGGCGAAGAATTTCCTCTCGATGAGGAAAGCGGTGACGGCCGCGAGAATCATGCAGGTGAAGATGTAGCCGCGCTCCATGACGATCAGGCCGTGGAGCAGGAAACCGTTGACATCGGTCGCGATGTTTCTGCTGAGCAGCTCCTGCATCGTTTTTCCCTGGGCCGAGATGAAGGCTCCCTGCACCACGGTCGCACCCCAGGCCGCAATGGCGGGGAAAAGTCCCACGGCCACGGCCGGCGCGTGCTCTTTCGGCGAGGCCTGAAACGCCTGGGCCGTGATGACGATGCCGATCCACAGGACGATCGCCACGCCCGCTTCCATGGGGACGATGCGGTGGATGACCGAGACCGTTCCCGTGAGGCAGATGGCGGTGATCGCGAGGCCGTTGAGCGTCGAATAGCCGGCTCGCGCGCCGAGTCCCTTCCAGCCGGGATGGCCGATGTAGATGGTCGTCGGGAAGCAGCTTCCGAAGACCGCCGCCGCAATGGTGCTGAGCCCGTTGACGGCCAGCGATGCCATCGTGCTGTAGCGATCGCCCCCCGCCTCGGCCGACTCGATGTTCTGAAGGCTGCCAATGACGTTGAAGAGTCCCATCGGGACGATCACTGAGAGGAATCCGGCCCATCGGGCGGGCTGTGACGCGGCTTCCCACAGGGCCATGCCGGCGAACTGCGGCAGGTGCAGCCCGCGGGCGGCCCATGCGTTGCCGATCTCGTCGACGCTCATCGGCGGGCCGACCAGCGATGGCGGCAGTTTGAGCAGAGTGAGAATCCAGGCCGCGGCCGTGCCGAGGGCGACCGCCATCAGGCCGCCGGGAAGTCCCAGGGGGAAGCCGATCCGCGAGAAGTAGGTGATGAGGATGAGGGCAAGCGGCACCATGGCGACGAGCGGCCGTTGAAAGATCTGCAGCGTGAAGGTCATCGAGATGAAGCCGATGGCGATGCCGGCGAGCGTCGAAAGAAGTGCGGCCCGCGGCGTCCGCTTCCGGACGGCTTCGGCCACAAAGGCTCCGACGAACTCGATCAACCCGCTGCCGAGGCAGGCCACGAGCCCCATCTGCCATGCATGGCGGGCCGCGGCATCCGCCGCCATGCCCTCCTGAACGGCCTGCTGATGTGCGGGCTGCATCACGAAGAAGATGTAGACCAGCAGCGATGGCGTGTTGATGCCGTACGGGAGGGCGGTGACGTCGCTGCGGTTCTCGCGGGCCGCCAGACGGTGAGCCTGCCAGGCATAGAAGAGGTTGCCGAGCAGGATGCTGACCGCCGCGCCGGGCAGGATGGCGTCGAGGAGAAGTGGAGAATCGGCGCCGATGCCGGCCAGCCCGCAAAGGTTCACGATCAGCAGGAGCTGGACGAGGTTATCTATGAACAGTCCGAAGAAGCCGTCGAGGTCGCGTTTGACGAACAGCGGATATCCGGCCGACATGGCATCCCCTCGCCGCGGAAAGTGATCGCGCCGAGCGAGTTTAGCGATCGCGACGAACCACAGGAACGCAAGCCGTGCTGGCGACGCGAGGATCGTCGTCGGATGAATCTGGCCGAGGTTGTCGCAGTGGTATTAAACGAACAAGGCCGCGACCTGTGAAAGTCGCGACCTTTTGCGAGCGAGGCCGACGGGACTTGAACCCGCAACCCCCGGATCGACAGTCCGGTACTCTAACCAATTGAGCTACGGCCCCTCGGTTCGTTGAGAGGATTTTACCGCGCCGGACGGGGGCGTCAATCAACGGGGATTTTGTCGTCCAGAAATTTCCCGAATGCTCCATCCCTGCCCGGAAAGAGGGGTTGTGACGCGAAATCGCTTCGCCTCGATTGCGGAGCCTCACGCACGTTTTGTCCCCGCCGGGATTTCTTCCGCTCAGCACAGCCCTGCATTATTCATCACATGCAGGTCACCAATTGACCGCCAGCGTCGGGTGCTGGCGCGAGCCGGGTGTGACGTCGCCGGGGGATGAGGGCTTCATGCCGGCGATCGGTGTTGCGGTTGGAACCAAAGAACAACCCCGGCCGGCAGACGACGTGTGTCGTCTGCCGGCCGGGGCTTTGTTTCAACGCGGACCGTTGGCCGAGCGTTTGGAGTGGGCGTGGCGCCCCATCGTTCGCTGCGTCTTCTTCCCGATTCCCTGGATGCCGCTCGCGGTGGCACGTCGCGCACGGCGAGGAGGAAGACTGTGGCTTCCGTGTCATGTCCGGACGAGGACGGCCCCCGCCATCAACGTCCGGTGCGTTTTATCCGGTTTTTGGCCGGTTGTGTCCGGTTCAGGACAGCTGCTTCTTCCGGGCGACGAGCGTCCGGATACGCTCGGCGAGGAGGGCCGCGTCGAACGGCTTGCGGAACGTCTCGTTGAAGAGAGTCCGGTCGAAGCCGCTGGCGTGGTCATCATCGCTGAGCAGAGCGATCAGAACCGTGTCCGTGTATTCGGTGTTCTTCCGGAGGTTCTGGGCGATGAGAATCGCTTCCTGCCGGTTCATGCCGAAGTCAACCACCACGCAGTCCGGATGCAGAGACTCGGCCTGGATGCCGGCCTCGAATCCGCTGGTGGCACATTCGATTTTGAAATCGTCATCCCCCATCAGCTCGTTGAGCTGCGAGCGAACGTTGGAATCCGCGCCGACGAGGAGAATTTTCCCCATCGCTTCGTCTTCCAGCTCGCCCAGGGGCATGCCGTGTTCTTTCAGGAAACGGATCAGGTGTTCGCGGGGGATCCGACGGTCCTGCGAACCCGGAATCCGGTAGCCGCGAAGGCGTCCGGAATCGAACCATTTGCTGACGGTGCGGGGCGCGACCTTACAGATCTTGGCTACCTGTCCAGTAGTGAAGATCGTCCTCATGCGGGCTCTCCAATCGTTCTCGTTGCCACTCGGAAGGTGAGTCAAACCTTCCGGATCTCCACCCCTCAACAGCCACCAGTTCACGTCAGATTCTGGGTCGCGACGTGTTGCGGCCGTTCCGGGAATCGGGGTGTCGTCTCAGGGTCTTGAAAATGATGGACCGAGGGGTGCGGTTCGCCCCGGGGGCGGTGGTCCGTACCCGCGTGTTGAGACGGGTCTGTGTGGGCAGTCCCTTCTCGTCACGCGACGGGTCATCCGGGTTGCGTGCGCAACGTCGGATTAACGTCCATCGTTGGAAGGGAGGCCGGGCCGGAAGCTCATCGCCACGAGCTTCGGCTCTTTACGCGCAAGGCGGAACGAGTTGCCCTACCCCCCTAACGGACGGCTTTCGCATCCTGGCTGGTCACATCCCTGCAACCGGCTTCGGACGTGCGGTGCATCCATCGCGTGCAGCCGCTGAAAACCGTCTTGCGTGTTTGATCGGCAGAAGCGGTTCGACAACTTTCCAAAAAACGGCAGCGTCTCTTGACAAAGGCGAATCGACTCGCTCGACCGGCATTCAAGTCTCCGAGGCCCGCTGTCGGAAGAACCCGAATTCCATCAACCACTTTGACCGCACACTCTCGAATCGCGGTGAATCACGAATGCTTCGCGTCCCAACGAATGCACTCTGTCTCGCCTGGCATTGAAGATTCCCGCGAGATTCCTCTCTGACCCGACCTCATGGGGTATGGTTCGGTCAGACGGGATGTCTCCGGCGAATCGATCATCCGACAGGCACTGATTCGACGCATGTCACAAACTGTGCGGCCTGTGATGACTGTGATGATGCCGCACGATTCGAGGGTCGAACAGACGATTCTTCCGGGAACTCGGAAAATCCGGATGACGCACGGCAAACTGCGCGGCGTGTGACGATTGTGCGGGATCTACCAACACGCGAAAGGTTGCGCGCGGAGCGATGGCATCGATGGATGTCCATGAGCAGTCCTCAGCATGTCGCGCCGATGCCGCCTGCCTGTAGGAGCAGCAATCGTTCGAGATCTGTACGCCAAAGGCGTTGTACTCCGAAGCCCAGGGTCGCGAACGAAGTGAGCGCACCCTGGGTCAGTGAGCAAGGCAATCACGAACCCCAACGGGGTTCAACAATGCAGGTCCGGCTCCCCCGCATTTCGTCATCGCTCACGGATTGTGGAACCCCCTTTGGGGTTCGCGTCTTTCGTGAACCGGTACCCAGGGTGCGCTCGCCAAGCCTCGCGACTCTGGGCTTTGGAGTACAACGCCTTCGGCGTATCGGAAGCCTATCGATGGGAGTGCGGCATCTCACAAAATCCCATCGGCCGAAGACATGGCACGTTGCCCACGCGAAAAACGTTCACGCAAGAATGTCGTGAACGACGGAGCCGTGGACGTCGGTCAGGCGGAAGTCGCGTCCACTGTATCGATAGGTGAGCCGCGTGTGGTCGAAGCCGAGCAGGTGGAGCATCGTCGCGTGCAGGTCGTGCAGGTGGACCTTGTTCTCGACCGCGTAGTAACCGTAGTCGTCGGTTGCCCCGTACGAGAGGCCCGCCTTCACACCGCCGCCGGCCATCCACATGGTGTAGCCTTGCGGGTTGTGATCGCGGCCGTTGCCCCCCTGAGCCACCGGCGTGCGACCGAACTCGCCCCCCCACAGGACGAGCGTGTCGTCGAGCAGGCCGCGGGCCTTCAGATCCTGCAGCAGCCCCGCGATTGGCTTGTCGACTTCCTTCGCGTTGCGGGAGTGATCGGCCTGCAGATTGTCGTGCTGATCCCACTTGTAGCTGTGCGTGCACTGCACGAACCGCACACCGCGCTCGGCGAAGCGACGGGCCATCAGGCATTGCCGCCCGAAGTTCCGCGTCATCGGGTCATCGAGGCCGTACAGCTTCTGCGTCGCTTCGCTCTCGTCCGACACATCCTGAAGCTCCGGGGCCGCCGACTGGAGGCGGAACGCCAGTTCGAACGAATTGATGCGGGCCTCGAGGACCGGGTCGGGGCCGGTCGCTTCGAGTTGAGCGAGATTCATCTCGCGGGCGAAGTCGAGTTCCTGCCGCTGAAGATTCCGCGGCAGGTTGTCGGCGTTGGCGATGAACGGAACCTGCGCCTTGTCCGACGGAATCCCCGCATTGCCGATGGCCGTTCCCTGATACTCGGCCGGAAGGAAAGCCGAGCCCCACGATGTCGCCCCGCCGTGCGTGAGCGTCGGGCAGATGGTGATGAACCCCGGCAGGTTCTGATTCTCGGTGCCAAGCCCGTAAGTGATCCACGCGCCCATGCTCGGACGCACGAAGGTATCGCTGCCGGTATGCAGCTCGAGCAGTGCCGCCCCGTGCCGCGAGTTCGATCCGTACATGCTCTTGATGAGGCACAGGTCGTCAACGCGCTGGGCCAGGTGCGGGAAGAGTTCGCTCACCCACGCCCCGCTCTCGCCGTATTGCTTGAACGACCAGGGAGACTTCAGCAGGTTGCCGGTCGCCGACGAGAAGACGCGCGGCTTCGAAAAGGGGAGCGGCTTGCCGTGGTCGCGTTCGAGCAGAGGCTTGTAGTCGAATGTGTCGACCTGCGACGGCCCGCCGTGCATGAACAGAAAGATGACGCGCTTCGCCTTCGCCGGGAGCGGCGGCGCTTTCGGAGCGAGCGGATTCGCGTTGGCGGCAAGTGCGCCGTTCGACTCTCCCATCAGGGACGCGAGCGCGAGCGAGCCAAACCCGCACGCCGACATCCGGAGCATGTCACGGCGCGAAACCGGCGCACAAGGGGGGCAACGATTCGTCATTCGAAGGCCGTCTCCGGTACTTGCTGTCAGCACATTCCCGCGAGCCCCGGGAGATGGTGCACCGCATTCCACAATACCGTGAAACCTGCCGCGATGTCGCCAGCGGGATTGAATTCAATAGCCCAGTTCATCCCGTTCGGCCTCTCTCGGCCGAATGAACTTCCGCACGTTCTTCGGAGATCGTTCGTTCGGCTGCTCGCGCAGGACGAACATCCCGGTCGCCTCGACCAGTCCCTGGAATTGGGCGTAACCGTAGTTCTTCGGGCGGAATTCCGGGAGGTGGGTCCGCACGAAGGCGGCGACGCTGCCGAGTTCAGCCCAGCCATCGACGTCGGACTGCGAGAGGATGGCCGCCTGCAGCAGGCCCGTCAGTTCGCCATCGGCCTGGAGTTCTTCGGAAGACTTCCGCTGAAGAGGTGCGGGGGCAGGGCGCGGCGTGGTGACACGGCCGGTGGCCCGCTTCGGAGATCTCATGCGAGTCGGCTGGGGAAGAGGTTGGGAAGGTGCCCCCGCCGCAGCAAGCTTCGGGGCGGGTTTGACCGGATGACGTGGGGTAAACAGATCTTCGTGAGTCGCCGTCCGCACGATGGCCGCATACGGTTCGATTCCATTCACCGCCCTGGAAAGGTTGCGAGCGTGTCCGTTCTGCGAGCTGGCGCCGCGCGTTCCCTTCAACGGGACGAACTCGTCGCACGCGGCGGTGAAAGCTTTCGGCGCCCACTCGTCCCCGCACCCCAGCACCATCATCCCCGACTCGCGCAGACGCGTGGCGAGGCGGGTGAAGTCGCTGTCGCTGGAGACGATGCAGAAGCCGTCAGCCTGCTTCGCATGCAGCAGGTCCATGGCGTCGATCACCAGCGCCATGTCGGTCGCGTTCTTGCCGGCCGTGTACGCAAACTGCTGAACCGGAAGGATCGCGTTCGCGTTGAGCACCGACTTCCAGCCGGAAAGCCGGTTCGAGGTCCAGTCGCCGTAGGCCCGCCGGATGACGGCCGTCCCGTGACGCCCGACATGCTCAAGCACCTCTTCGATCGAAGGGGCGCGGGCATTGTCCGCATCAATCAATACGGCAAACCGCCGCGGCACTCCGTGACCGCCTGACATCCGACATCCGTCCGGTGAAGGCTGTGGCTGTTCCTGCCGCAGATCAGAACGAGTTACCGATGGATTTTCCAGTCGAACCGCGACAGTTTCCTTCTTTCGTTGCGCATTCCCGCCCGCTCCGTGGTTCGATGCTTGTTGCACGTCACGGCCCCCGCGACAATGAGAGCGAACATCGCAGATCGCGACGCCTCATCCTCTCGGCATTCAAACTGGACCCGGATCCTTACCATCCATTTCACGGACGTACGAGCAAGGCCGCCGGAATGTCATCTCTCGTGCAATCCGTTTCGCAGGAATGGTCGATCGCCGATCTGAACGAGCGGTTCGGGCCCATCCTCTATCGGCGGATCTGCCACGATCCGCTTCCGGGGACCGCCACCGAAGAAGATGTCGTTCGACTGATGGAGAAGGAAGGTCGACTGTACGAGTTGGTCGACGGCGTCCTGGTGGAGAAAGTGATGGGCTCCCCCGAATCTTTGCTCGCGATGTTGCTGGGACATTACCTCAATTCGTTCGTGCTGCCTCGAAAGTCGGGATTCGTGCTCGGGCCGGACGGGATGTGGCGATTGCGAGGGGGATTGATTCGATTGCCCGACGTTGCGTTTATCGCACGCGACGATGCCCCGAATGGGAAGTTTCCCAAAGGGGCCATGATTGATATCGTGCCGCGTCTTGCGGTGGAAATCCTGAGTCCGAGCAACACCCGCCGCGAAATGGAAGAAAAACTCGATGACTACTTCAACGCCGGGGTGCGGCTCGTCTGGTTCATCGACCCGTCATCTCTGACGGCGCAGGTCTTTACGGCACGCGATGCCATGACGATTCTCGATCAATCGCAGTCGCTGACCGGCGGCGACGTGCTCCCCGGATTCGAATTGTCCCTTCGGACTCTCTTCGAAGACTTGAACGACGCCTGAAACTCGACATGCTCTCGTGCCGGCGACGAGCGAACCTGTTCGCTCCCAATACTTGAACCCACCGGAACGGCCTCTTCCCACGCTGCGATTTGTTCTCGGGCCAGCAGCGTGGCGGAGGAGGCTGATTCCGATTCTCGAAGGACCGATCGACCGAAATGACACCCTGGGAATTCTGGATCGATGTCGGCGGCACGTTCACCGATTGCATTGCCCGCTCTCCCGAGGGGCGGCTCGTCACGGCCAAGGTGCTGAGCTCCGGCCGCACGAAGTGTCGGATTGAAAGCCTGAAGGGGTCGACAACCTTCGTCGACCCGTCACACCGCAATGACCCCGCCGACTTCTGGACTGGATACGAGATCCGGGTCCTCGACGATTCCGGGAACGTCGCGTTCCAGTCCCGCATCGCGGCCTTCGATGCGAGCACGGCCACGTTCACGCTCGAGCCATCGTTCCCCGACGGTCTGAAAGCCGGACAGGCGTTCGAGCTCTCGTCGAACGAAGAAGCCCCGATCGTCGCTATCCGCACGATCCTCGGCCTGCCTCTGGCAAAAGAGATCCCGCCTGTCGTGGTGAAGTTGGGAACAACCCGCGGCACCAACGCCCTGCTGACGCGCCGCGGCGCGCGAACCGCCTTCGTCACGACGAAAGGCTTCGCCGACGTGCTGCGGATCGCCAACCAGGACCGCCCCCGCCTCTTCGACCTCGCCATCCAGAAACCGACGCCTCTGTTCGAGCAAGTCGTTGAGATTGAAGAGCGGGTCGATGCGCAGGGAACCGTTCTCGTTGCGCCAAACGCCGCGCGCGTGCAGCAGCAGTTTGTCGAACTGAAGCAGACAGGCGTCGAATCGGTTGCGATCTGCCTGCTGCATTCGTTCGCCAACCCGGCCCATGAAGAGCTGGTGGAGGAAGCGGCCCGTAAGGCGGGTTTCACCGAGATCAGCACATCGAGCCGTTTGTCGCCGTTGATCAAGATCGTCTCGCGCGGCGATACGACGGTGATGGATGCCTATCTCAACCCCATCCTGCGGGACTATGTGCGGAAGCTTCGCGCGAGCCTTCCGGGTTCGACACTCAAGCTGATGACGTCGTCGGGGGGCCTGGTCGATGCCGACCGTTTCGTCGGCAAGGACAGCGTCCTGTCGGGCCCTGCGGGCGGAGTCATCGGCTTCTCGCGAACGGCCCGGCAGGCGGGGTTCCCGAAGTCGATCGGCTTCGACATGGGCGGGACAAGTACCGACGTCTCGCGGTTCGACGGGCGTTACGAAATGGAGTTCGAGACACAGAAAGCGGGAGTGCGGGTCGTCGCGCCCATGCTCAGTATCGAAACGGTCGCGGCCGGCGGCGGCAGCATCTGCGATTTTGACGGCGTGCAGTTGCGGGTCGGACCGCAAAGCGCCGGCTCGGATCCTGGTCCGGCCTGCTATGGTCGCGGCGGGCCGTTGACGGTCACCGATCTCAATCTTTACCTCGGAAAAATCCTTCCGACCCGCTTCCCTTTTGCCCTCGATCGGTCCGCCGTCGAGCGGCGGCTGGTCGACCTCTGCGAGCGGATCGCGGTCTCGCCGATGGGTCGCCGTTACACGCCGCTCGACTTGGCTGAGGGTTTCCTGCAGATCGCCAACGCCAACATGGTGCGGGCCATCCGGAAGGTCTCGGTTGCGAAGGGATATGACCCCGCCGATTATGTCCTCGTGACGTTCGGAGGAGCGGGAGGACAGCACGCGTGTGCGATGGCCAAGGCGCTCGGCATCGGCCGCGTGCTCAGCCACCCGTATGCGGGGCTGTTGAGCGCTTACGGCATCGGCCAGGCGGATGTGCGGCGATTCGGCGCACGCTCAGTGCTGAAGCCGCTGTCGGACGAGACATTGAAGGAGCTCCAGTCCGCGTTTGACGAACTCTCCGCGGAAGCACGGATACAGGTCGCGAACGACGGTGTCCCCGATCAGCGAATTCAGCCGCCGCTCCGCTCGCTCGAGATGCGCTCTAAGGGAGTCGAGGAGGCAATCCTCGTCGATGCCGGCGAGCCCGGCACGAAGGCCGCCGACCTCGCCGCTCGCTATCACTCCCAGCACCAGCAACTCTACGGCTATACGCACACCTCCCGGCCCATCGAGATCGTCGCCGCCCGCGTCGAAGTGGTCGGCGTGATGCCCGAACCGGAAGAGTCCCCCGTGCAGCCCAGGTCGCGGCGTCCCGAGCCGACCGAAACGACCCGCGCCCGGTTCGAGGGAGTCGATCACCGGACCGGCGTGTTTCTGCGGTCGCAGCTGCAGGCAGGAGACATCATCGACGGACCGGCTATCGTCTGCGAGCCGACCTCCACGCTGCTGGTCGATCCCGGATGCACGGCGACTGTCGGAACGCGCGGCGAGCTGGTTGTGGATATCAATGCCGCTTCAGCCCAAGGCATCGCGAACCCGCAAGCGTCGACCACACCCGCATCGAGCGCCCCCCAGGCCGACGCCCTGCGCTGGCCAGTTCGCAATGGCCTGGCACCGCAAGCTCCCACCGCCGCCGACCCCGTCCTGCTGGAAATCTTCAACAACCTCTTCGCCTCGATCGCCGAGCAGATGGGGCTGACGCTCCAGCGGACCAGCGTCTCAACCAACGTCAAAGAGCGGCTCGATTTCAGCTGTGCGATCTTCTCGCCGACGGGCGCCCTCGTCGTCAACGCCCCGCACATCCCCGTGCATCTCGGAGCGATGAGCGAGACCGTCAAGAGGATCATCGCCGACAACCCGCAGATGCGGCCGGGTGACGTGTTCGTCACGAACGACCCGTATCGCGGCGGCTCGCACCTTCCCGACGTCACCGTCATCACGCCGGTATTTCTCGATGCGGGGGTTGAGGGTTCAGGGTCGAGGGTTGAGGGGAAAGTCAAAGAGAAGAGTGCCATCGAAAGGACTGCGGATTCTGACCCTCAACCCTCAACCATCGACCATCAACCTCGCCTCGCTTTCTTCACCGCCAGCCGGGCCCACCATGCCGAGATCGGCGGCATCGTCCCCGGCAGCATGCCCCCGTTCTCGAAGAACCTCGGCGAGGAAGGGGTGCTCATCCGCAACTTCAAGCTGGTCGATGCGGGAACGTCGCGCGAGGATGACCTCAAGACGCTGCTCCTCTCGGGACGTCATCCGACCCGCAACGTCAACGACAACCTCGCCGACGTGTCGGCACAGGTCGCGGCCAACGCCAGCGGCGTCCGTCAGCTTCAGGAGCTTGTCGATCGCTACACGCTGCCGGTCGTCCAGGCCTACATGCGGTTCATCCAGCAGGCGGCGGCCGAGAAGATGCGGCGGGCTCTCGCCCGGCTTCCCGACCGGGCGTATCGCTTCACCGACCATCTCGACAACGGCTCTCCCATTACGGTGACGATCACCAAAACGGGCGAGTCGGCCACCGTCGACTTCACGGGCACGGGTGAGGTGCTGGCGTCGAATCTCAACGCCAACCGGGCGATCGTTACGGCGGCCTGCCTGTACGTCTTCCGCTGTCTGATCAACGAGGATATTCCGCTCAACAGCGGCGTGCTGGAACCGGTGACGATCATCCTGCCGGAGTGCCTTTTGAACCCGCCGGAGCATCCGAACCCGGCGGAGTGTGCGGCGATGGTGGGGGGGAACGTCGAGACGTCGCAGCGGGTGGTCGACACGCTGCTGGGGGCGCTCGGCCTCGCCGCGGCCAGCCAAGGGACAATGAACAACCTCACGTTCGGCGATGCGACCTTCGGTTACTACGAGACGATCTGCGGGGGAAGCGGCGCGACGCCCGAGTCCGACGGGGCCGACGCCGTCCACACGCACATGACGAATACGCGGCTGACGGACGTCGAAGTGATCGAGCGCCGCTATCCCGTCCGCATCCACGAATTCTCGATCCGCCGGGGATCGGGTGGCGGGGGCCGCCATCGCGGGGGCGACGGAATCGTGCGGCGGATCGAGTTCCTCAAACCGCTCCGCGTCTCGATGCTCTCCGAGCGGCGCGGCGACTATCTCCCCTTCGGCCTTCAAGGAGGGTCAGCCGGTCATTCCGGACGCAACACGCTCCACCACGCCCCGCCGCCGCACGATTCGTTCGGAGCCTGCGAAGGTCTTTGCCCGCCCTGCATCGAGGGTGTGGACCTCGGCGGCAAGTTTTCAACTGACGTGCAGGTGAACGACATCCTGACGATCGAGACCCCCGGCGGTGGCGGCGTGGGACGCTCGGAGGGCACTTCGCGCGTCTGATGATTGCGGGCACTCGAGAGCTGTCGCCAGGGGCCACGGAAATGACGGAAGGCGCGAATTCCTCCGTGCGTCTCAGTAACCTCGGACGTTTCCGCGGCCCCGGTTCGCGATGTGCGAAATAGACTCGACTCAGTTCTTCGGTCCCGCCTCGCCGTCGCCCCACAGCACGATGCTCGCCGTGTATCCGTGGACGTGATTGCGGCGGCCGATCGGGCCGAATTCTCCCTGAGCGAAGAAGCCGGCGAGCGGAATCGCGCCGGCCAGCTCGCGGATCGTCCGGGCATCGTGGTCGGGCGCGGGAAACAGGTTCGTGCCGCGGCCGTTGCAGCTGAAGAGAAGCGCCGCCTCCGGCACGGAGGCGTGCTTCGCAATGTCGGCGCTCAGCAGCGTCGTCAGGTCTTCGTGAGCGGTGTCTGCGTCCCGCACATGAAACTGCACGGTCTGACCCGGCCGCACCGCATGTCCAATCGCGATCGCCCCCTTGTCCGAGTCGGCTCCGATCACGTTCGAGATCAGGAAGTCTCCCCGACCAAAGCTCTCGCGGTATTCATCCAGCGCCAGTCCGACCTGCAACCCGTTCTGAGCCAACCGCTGATCGGCGGGGGAAAGCTCGCGGTAAATCTCGCCGAACTGGTGGAGCGGCGACTTGCCTCCGAGAGCCAGGATCACGTTCTCGTCGGATTTGGTCACGACGAAAGGCTGGCCTATCGGCCGGCATCCTTGCGAGACGACCGACCGCAGTTGCGGACCGCCGGTGATCACGACGCCGACACCGCCGCGCCGCACGCACGACGTCCCGAGAAAGAGCCGATTAGTCCCTGGATGCCGCGTACTGCTGGCCATTCCTCCAATGAGAGGAACGCCGGGAAAATCTTCCTCGACCCGATCGATGACCGAGTCGGGAGGCGTGGAATATGGCTCGCCCAGAAACAGAATGCCGCGGACCTTGGACGCTTCCTCCGGCGGTTCGGGAAACCCCTGCGAGGCGAAGCCGTCGGGAGTCTGCTGGAATGTCACGTGAAACGGATCGAGCCTCGCCCCCGGAAGGACTGCCGACCACAGTACGAGGGCCGGTCCCTCTTCGAGTTCCCGGCTGTTGTGGGCCACCGTCTCCCCGCTGCAACCGAGGAGCACTCGCGTCCCCAGCCTCTGACTGATCGTTTCCGCGAGAGTCTCACACGATTCGACGTGATGGGGCGAGACGAACACCAGCGTCAGGTCGGGGATCGCACCGTTCAGCTGAGACTGTATATCGGCGCAGGCCGCGTCAGAGGCGTTCTCGAGCGATCGGGCTGTCGACAGAGCGGCAGCAAACGGCATATCAGAACTCCGGCCATGATGCAGTCGGCCCGGCGGCCTTCTCCTCTCGTATGGTGACAGATTGAGTGCACCGAGGAAAGGAGAGTCGCGGATTCACATTGCCATCGCCGCCGTCTCAAGTCCGGTCTGCGTCGCCAGACAGGGCGCGACGTCGGAAACGTGTCCGCCATCACAGTCGATGTGGCCAATGCATCTTACTGCGGTCCGCGCTGGCTGACGGGGCGGGGGCCCGCAGGAATGATCTACGACCGCATCCGTGCCGTTCCCGCCGGGCCGGACCTTCAAAAGGCGTTCCGATCGGGCGATGTCTGTTTGCCAGTCCACTGACGGATTGGCCCTGCATTCTGTATCCTGCCGTTTTACTGGTCTCGAGGCGAATCGGAACACAATGGAAGCTGGAATCGTCGGTCTGCCCAACGTCGGCAAGAGCACCCTCTTCAACGCCCTCACGCAATCAAAGCAGGCTCAGAGCGCCAATTATCCGTTCTGCACCATCGAGCCGAACGAAGGGATTGTCCCCGTCCCGGATGACCGTCTTGAGCGGATCAGCCGCTACATTGTTCCGCAGAAGCTCGTCCCCGCCGCTCTCAAGCTGGTCGACATCGCCGGGATTGTCAAAGGGGCCAGCGAGGGAGCCGGGCTTGGCAACAAGTTTCTTACCCACATTCGGGAAGTCGATGCGATCCTGCAGGTCTGCCGCTGCTTCGACGATCCCGACGTCGTCCATGTGAGCGGCAAGGTCGACCCGGTCTCGGACATCGAGATTGTCGAAATCGAGCTGCTGCTTGCGGACGGACAATCGATTGAAGCGATGTTGCCCAAGGCGGAGCGCGGAGCCAAGAGCGGCGACAAGGACATGGTGGCCCGGGTGGCGGTGCTCAAGAAGTGCCAGGCGCAACTCGACAAGGATGAGCCGCTCCGCAAGGTCGAGTGGGACAAGGACGAGAAGCGGATCATCGACTCGTATGGTTTCCTGAGCGCCAAACCGATTCTCTACGTGGCCAATGTGGATGAATCGGACCTCCAGGGCGAAGGCCCCCTTGTGACGGCGGTGCGGGAGTTCGCCGCCAGGGTCGGGGCGGGCGTTGTCCCGGTTTGCGCCAAGCTGGAAGCTGAGATCGCCGAGCTCGACGAGGCGGACCGCAAGGCGATGCTGGCCGATTGCGGACTGACGGAGCCGGCCCTTGCGGTCCTTGCCCGCGCGGCATACCGCACGTTGGGGCTTCAAAGCTACTTCACGGCGGGAGAGAAGGAGATCCGCGCCTGGACCATTCCGGTGGGAGCGACGGCCCCGCAGGCCGCGGGCGTCATCCACTCGGATTTTGAGAAAGGCTTCATCCGCGCCGAGGTCTACACGTTGGAGGACCTGGAGCAGCACAAGTCCGAGAAAGAACTGCGAGCCGTCGGCAAGCTGCGCACGGAAGGGAAGACCTATGTCATGAAGGACGGCGATATCTGCCACTTCCTCTTCAACTGAGGCAGTTCCCCGTTCACATCTGCGGCGACAACCTGCCGGCGATGACATCCCCCGGGCGACTCTGGTGCATTTCGAGAGTCGAGCCGCGCCGCAGGAGGCGCGGAAGCGGGTCAGCGGTTCGTCGAATGGGGAAGGCAGAACGGACAAGTCCTCTGCGCGCGGCATCCGGCATTCCGTCCCGAGGGACGACTTCACATTCAACGCGTTTCACTCGCTCATTTCGCCGCGGGGTCCGCAATTGCCACCGACTGCCCGTCCTGAAGCGAGCCCGCTCCCGTCAAAACGATGACGTCGTCGGGAGACAACCCTTCCATCACTTCGATCCGGTCTCCCTGTTTCATGCCGAGCCGGACGGGCTTGCGCTTCACCTTGCCCTCGTGAACAAGGCAGACCGACGTCGAGTCGCCGTCGCGCACGATGGCGGTGGCGGGAACGGTCAGCACCTCGGCGTGCTCGTCGAGGATGATCTGCGCGGTCGCGTACATGCCGGGCCGCAGCCTGCTCTGGTCGTTGTCGAAGTCGATCTCGACCCGGAGCGAACGATTCGACGTATCCAGCGACCAGCTCGTGCGGGCGACGCTCCCCTGGATTGAGGCGCCCCGCAGAGCCTGCACGGTGACGGTCGCGGCGTCGTTCTTGTCGACGTGTTGAGCATCCGACTCCGGGACGTCCACGAAGACCCGGACGCGGTCGGTCCTGGCAACGACAAGAAGCGACTTCGCAGTTCCGCCTCCGGCCGGTTGAACGTAATGGCCGGTGTCCACATGGCGGAGGGTGACGCAGCCGTCGAAAGGAGCTTTGATCTCCGTGAACGAGACGAGGGTTTCCGTCCTCGCGAGATTGGCTTCCGCCACCCGGAGCCGTGCCTGGGCCGCCACGACGTCGGACTTCGCCTTGTCGATATTGGCTTCCGCTTCCTGCACGGCGGCCTTGGCCGAGTCGATGCGGGCGGCTGCCTCCTTCTGGCCGGCTTCCGCCGCACGGAACGAGTTGAGCGCTTCATCGACAAGCTTTCGAGTGACCGAGCCGCCGCCGGCCAGCTCGCTGATGCGCGTGTGCTCGCTTTTCCACCGGGCGTAATCCGCGTCGGCCCGGGCGACGGTGGCTTCAGCTTCGCGGACCTTGGCCTGAGCCGTGGCGAGCGACGCGGCGACGGCCTTGGCCGTCGCTTCCGACTGCTTGACTTCCGCGTCCGCCTGGTCGCGCAGGGCCTTCTTCTGCTCCCGCTCGTCGAGCAGTTCGGGGACCGAAATCCGAACGAGGACTTGCCCCTTCTCGACCCGGTCGCCGATGTCGACCGTGATCTCATCGACGTATCCCGAAACCTTCGCGTAGAGGGGAGTCTCCTCGAACGCTTCAATCTTGCCGGGCTGCGTCGTGGAGAGGCGCAGCGTCTCGCGCTTCGGAGAACCGGCCGCGACGCGCGGAACTGCGGCGTTCGATTTCGGATCGGCCCGCACAACTCCCTCGGACGACGATTGGCCACAGCCGGACAACAGCGCCAGCAACGAGCAAACGGCGGCGCCGACGGGGAGAATGGCGAGGCGTGTCATCAAACGGCATTCGAATAAAGGTTGGAATCGGAACCGGCGTCGCAAACCGAAGGATATTGCTAGACCCCTTCGGGAATGAAATACGGGCTTTCCGCGTCGCTGGGATCGAGCGACGCGGACGTCTTCGTTGCACGGCCCTGGACGAGGGCGAAAAGGCTGGGGAGCACTAGGAGCGTCGTCAGCGTGGCCGCGACAAGACCGCCAATTACGGCGCGGCCGAGCGGCGCGTTCTGCTGGCCGGCCTCTCCGAAGGCGAGGGCCATCGGCAGCATGCCGGCCACCATCGCGCAGCTCGTCATGAGGATGGCTCGCAGACGGCTCCCGGCCCCCTCGACCGCGGCGGCCGCCGCTTCCTGCCCCTCGCGCCGCCGTGTCTCCGCGAAGGTCACGAGCAGAATGGCGTTCGCCATCGCCACTCCAACCGCCATGATCGAGCCGATGAACGACTGAATGTTGAGCGTCGTCCCTGTGATCCACAGCATCACGGCCACGCCGGTGATGACGGCGGGGGCCGTCGAAACGGCCGCGAAGGCGAGCCGCATCGACTGGAAATTGGCCATCAGCAACAGGAACACGGCGACGATCGCGAGGCTGAGTCCGATCGCCAGCCCGGACTGCATTTCGCGCATCGGCGGGACCTGGCCGCGGACTTCGACCTTCGCCCCGCGCGGCGGCTCTCCCGCTCGTTTCAGGGCCGCGCCGACCGCGGATGAGACGGTTCCGAGATCCACTCCCGCGACGTTGGCGGCGAGCGTGATCTGCCGCCGCATGTTGTAGCGGTCGAACTGTCCCGGCATGGTGCCGGGCACGATCTCGGCGACGTCCCGCACGAGGATCTGCCCCTCATCGGTCCGCTTCAGTGGAATCTGCGAGAGGTCCTCGGCCGAGCCAACGGTCCGCATGCCTTCGGGCGAACGGACGACGGGGCGCGGAATCTCGACCTGCACCTGATAGGCAATCCCCGATTTCGGATCGGCCCAGTAGTTGGGCACGACGAACCGGCTCGACGACGTCGCCGTCATCAGCGCCCGCGAGACGTCGACCGGCGTCAAGCCCGCAAGCCCCGCCTTCTCGCGGTCGACGTTGACCTGGATCGTCGGATAGTCGAGCGACTGCCCGTACTGCAGGTCGCGCAGGAAGTCGATCTTCGCCAGCTCCTGCCGCACCTTCTCGGCAAACTGCCGCGTCTCGCCGAAGTTCGGGCCGCTGACGGCGATCTCGACCGGCGTCGGCGAGCCGAAGCTCATCACTTCATTCACGATGTCGGAGGGCTCAAACGACGCACGGACCTCGGGCATCACGCCGGCCAGCCGTTCCCGCAGGGTCTCCTTCAACTTGTCGACCGAGATTCCGCTATGTTCCTTGAGGTCGACATAAAGGATCGCCTCTTCCGGACCGCGCGACCACTGGTAGACCGCGTTGATCGGAAAGTTCGAGTGGATCATGCCGACGTAGCCGAGCGTCAGGTCGACATTCTCCGGTCCCACTTCCTTCGCGATGACGTCGAGAGCGTCCAGGGCATACCGCTCCGTCCGTGCGATATGTGTCCCGTCGGGCGCTCGCAGGCGCAACCGAAACTGTCCAGCGTCGACTTCGGGGAAGATCTCGCGTCCCAGTTGCGGGGTGACCAGCGCCAGCACGACGGCACACGCCACTGCATAGGCCACGGCCACGAGTCCGCGTCGGCGGACCAGTCCCGCAAGCACTCGTTCGTAACGATTCCGCAATCGGTCGAATAAGCCCGGCGTCGAGGTACCGTGCCCACCGCCTGCGGCATGATGTCGTCGAAGCAGCCAGACCGAGACGACCGGCACGAACGTGCTCGAAAGAACGTACGACGCGAGCATCGCGAAGCCGACCGCCAGGGAGAGCGGGACGAACAGACTCTTCGCCGCCCCCTGCATGAAGAACGACGAGACAAAGACCGCCAGGATGCAGAGCATGGCCAGCAATCGCGGAATGGCCGTCTGGGCGTTGCCGCGCCGCACGGCCAGCGCGACGGAATCGGTCCGCTCCATCTGCGAATGGATGTTCTCGATCTCGACGGTGGCCTCGTCCACGAGAATGCCGATCGCCAGGGCCAGCCCGCCGAGAGTCATGAGGTTAATCGTCTGCCCGGTGATCCACAGGGCCAGCACCGAGCACATCAGCGCCAGAGGAATGTTGAGCACGACGACCAGCGCGCTCCGCCAGTCGCGCAGAAAGACCAGGATCATGAGGCCGACGAGGAAGGCCCCGAGAAGTCCTTCCGTCACCACGCCGCCGACCGCCCGGGTCACGTAGGGCGACTGGTCGAACGCAAAACTGACGTGAATGTCGTCCGGCAGCACCGCCTGCATGTCCGGCAGCGATCGCTTGATGTTCTGGATGACGCTCAGCGTCGAGGCGTCCGAGCGTTTCGTGGCGAGGATGTAGACCGCGCGACGCCCGTTCGCGAGCGCGTAACCGGCCGGCGCGTCGGCCGAGTCCTGCACGTAGCCGATGTCGCGCACATAGACGGGATGCTCGCCGGTCCGGATGGGGATGGTCAGCAACTGCCCTGGATCGCGCACGACCGAGTTGACCGGGACGATCGGATACTTGTCGCCGATCGGCACATTCCCGGAGGGGCTGATCGTGTTCCCTTTGACAATCGCCGCAATCACTTCATCGGGCGACATTCCGTACGATTGCAGCCGTTGCGGGTCGGCCGAGACGACGATCGTGCGGGCGCTGCCGCCGAAAGGAGGCGGAGCCGAGACGCCTGGCAACGACGAGAACATCGGCCGCACGCGGAACAGCGCGAGGTCCTGGATCTCGGCAATCGTCCGCGTCTCGCTCGACAGAACGAGATAGCCGACCGGCACGCTCCCCGTATCGAACCGCATCACGAACGGGGACACCGTCCCCGGCGGCATGAAGGCCCGCGACCGATTCACATAGTTGATCGTCTCGGCCATCGCCTGGGACATGTCGGTCCCGGGATGGAAATAGAGCTTCATCAGCGCCGTCCCCTGCACGTTGCGGGATTCGACGTGATGGATGCCGCTGATGTAGAGGAAGTGATACTCGTAGTAGTTGCTGAGGAACCCCTCCATCTGGGCGGGGTCCATGCCGCCGTAAGGCTGGCAGACGTAGATCACCGGCAGGTTGAGCCGCGGGAAGATGTCGACTTCCATGCCGCGCGGCAGCCCCTCGGGATACTTCCAGCCAACCTGGTCGAAGACGGCACGGCCGACCGCGAGAAAGCATCCGAGCGCGATCGCCAGAATGCCCACCATCACGGTGAGAGGGCGTCGCAAGGCGGTCTGGATCAGCCACATCGGGCATCTCGCGTAGGAATCGCTGGATTCTCTGGACCCGTCAATTCTGCTTCATGCTTCGACCCTTGTCACGCACGAGCGTCCTTGCATTCGCCGGAATCCGACCAGAAATCTGCGCGGCATCCATTCCCGCGAGTGGTCTCGAGAATTCGCCGTGGATATTTCGCACCGCGAACCTGCAGACCATCACGCGGCCGTGGAACTGATCGGCCTGCATGCGCGAGAGGAGGTCGTGCCAATCGCGGTGGTCGATCAGCTCGAATCAGACGTTGAGTTGCGGGTTGTACGTTTCCCAGGCCGTCCTGAGGAATGCGGCCTCGGCGAGATCGACCGGTTCCCGATGTCGAGGCCCTCTACGCCCGGAGCGCATTCACGGACTCGCGGTCTGCCGCGGGCTTTGGAGGCTCGCTGTCGGTCAGAAACGCAATGTTGGGATTGTGCCGCGCCGTGTAATCCGCATCCCATTGCGAAGGAAACAGAACCACCAACCGGCCCTGGCTGTCGGTGACTTTCCGCGGGCCGGTGCCGAGCCGCATTGCCGCGACCTCGGCGGCATCGCCGTGCACCCAGCGCGCCGCCTGGTAAGGAAGCCAGTCGACCGTCGACTGGGCGTTGTACTCGGACTCCAGGCGGAAGCGGATCACGTCGAACTGGAGCTCTCCGACGGCTCCGAGAATCGGCTCCCGGCCCGGCATGTCGACCGGCTGGAACGACTGGATCGCTCCCTCTTCGATGAGCTGCTCCAGCCCCCGGTTGAACTGCTTGCGACGGACCGTGTCCTTGCACCGCAGCATGGCGAAATGCTCGGGGCTGAACTGCGGGAGGGGCTCGAAATTCAGCGTCGTCCCGGCGCAGAGAGTGTCGCCGAGCTTGAATTCCCCCGGATTGACCAGTCCGACGATGTCTCCGGGAAACGCTTCGTCCATCGTCTCGCGTTCCTGCGCGAAGAGCCGCAGCGCGCGGGGAAGGCGCAGCTTGCGTCCGGTGCGGGACTGGACGACTTCCATGTCGCGTTCGAACCGTCCGGAGCAGACGCGGACGAACGCGACCCGGTCGCGGTGCCGGGGATCGAGGTTGGCCTGGATCTTGAACACGAAGGCGGAGAAGGCCGCCTGCGTGGCGGGGACCGGACCGGCATCGCTCAGGCGTGCGCCGGGGGGCGGGCAGAGCTCAAGAAAGCCTCGCAGAAAATGCTCGATCCCGTAGTTCGTCAGAGCGCTTCCCCAGAAGACGGGGGAGACCTCGCCGGACAGGAACCGCTTCGGGTCGAACGCCGCGCCGGCTCCTTCGATCAGTTCGAGCTCTTCGGCCGTCCGACGGAAGATGCGATCGGGAACGCCGGCCGCTTCCACGGTTTCGAGCGGCATCGATCGGAAGGGAATGCGAACGTCGCCCGAGGAATCATTGAAGAGATGCGCGAAGCGCGTGCCGCGTTCGACGATTCCGCAGAAGTCGCGTCCGCTGCCGAGCGGCCAGTTGAAGGGAGCGGGTTCGATTCCAAGCCGCGTCTCGATGTCGGTGAGGATTGCGAGTGGATCCTGGCCGGGCCGGTCCACTTTGTTGACGAAGGTGAGGACCGGAATCTTCCGCAGCCGGCAGACTCGGAAAAGCTTCTCCGTCTGCGACTCGACCCCTTTCGCGAGGTCGATCACCATGACGGCACAGTCCGCAGCCATCAGAGTGCGGTACGTGTCCTCGCTGAAGTCGTGGTGGCCCGGAGTGTCGAGGAGATTGATCCGGAAGCCTTCGAAGTCGAAACTCAGGGCCGTCGAGCTGACCGAGATGCCGCGCTGCCGCTCGAGCTCCATCCAGTCGCTCCTGGCGGCCCGCTGCGATTTGCGACCCCGGACAGCCCCCGCGACGTCGACACAGCCGCCGTAAAGGAGGAGCTTCTCCGTCAGCGTCGTCTTTCCCGCGTCGGGGTGGGAGATAATGGCGAACGTCCGCCGGCGAGAGGTCTCGCGGAGGACCAGCGGATCGATTTCTGTCTCGTGGAGTCGCATGGATTGTCGGTGTGGGAAGCAGCTGCCGCGGATCGGCGTCGATCACGGCGAGGACGCCGCGGCGCGGACGGCAGAGGAAGGAACGGCGGTCCGGAGGGCTCTGTGGACCGCACGAGCCGCGTCGAAGCGGCGCGGCCAGCCGGAGTTCAAGCTTCGACACGACAGTCGAAGCGATCAACAGCACGCTTTACTGTCAGGGGGGAGTGTGAGCGGGGAGGCTCCCCGAAGATTGCGACGGCGCGGGCATGACGATTCGGCGGGAAAACTGGCGGTGACTGCGGGCGGGATGGTGAACAATCTTAGTTGCGCCGGAGTGGACTGACAATCCGAGTCCGTCCGACGGACTGCACGGGGTGCATCCTTCAATTAGTGGCGTTGCGTCTGATCACGAATCTTCGACTCTGTCGAACTCAGAAGCATTTTTTCACCACGGAGACACGGAGTCACGGAGAAAGCCCATGGCAGCAACACGAGAGACACTGACTCGAGCGAGGAGAGGGGCAGGGCAAATGCAGGTGTCGAATGACTCCTGCAATCATCCGTGCGACCGGATGTTCGTCATCTCTGCCTGCCTTTTCTCTGCTTCCTCTGCTTGCTCCTGTTGAATGCCTTTTGTCTTCTCCGTGACTCCGTGTCTCCGTGGTGAAACTCGCTGTGAATCCGATGACCATGATCGAGTAGGCGTCGTCGAGCGTGTACCAGTCGCTCGGGCCGCCGTCGAGGTGGTACTCGACTTGGACGCGATCCTTCACGTTCGAGTGGTCGAGCATCACCTTCAGCAGCTTGACCGACCACGGATAGTCATGGATGCCGTTTCCGACCGGTCCGTGACTTTTCGGCCCCGCGATCAGCACGATTTTCCGAGGGTGATCCTGCGGCTTCTTTGACGGAGCGTCCGCCATCGTCGGAAAGGGGAACGACAGATAGGCCAGCACGAACAAGACGAGGGTTCGACAACCGGCCATGAGAAATGATCGGCAATCGACTCGCATGGTGTTCTCGCGAGGGCATCGAGGGCTGAAGTCCGCGGCCAACCTTCCGTTTCCCGGTCGACGCAGCCGCATCCCAGATCGAACAGGATGAGTCCGCGTGACGCATTTGACGTCGGATTACCGCATGGTCACGCCAGCTTCTTGAGCTTCGTAACGCGGCCCGTCGGCACCCACTCGACGACGAAGATGTTTCCGTCCTTGTCGAAGCAGGCGTCGTGCGGGTGGACGAAGCGGCCGCTCTGCCAGCGCTTCGGCTCGCTGCGCAATTTGAAGTTGTCGGCCAGGGCTTCCTTCGTCCAGTCGGGATCGTAGCCGAGGTGCGTGAGGACCTTGTTTTCCTTGTCCATCAACGTGACGCGGGCATGCAGGTCGGGGACCAGCAGCACGTCCCCGCGGATGTCGAAGTGGGCGGGGAAGCTGACGTCGGTGTTGAAGCTGAGATGCTTGCCGTCGAGCGTGAAGTATTGAAGCCGGGCGTTGGCGCGGTCGGCAACGACCAGGCTGACGTCGCGTCCGGGTCGGTTATCGAGCCAGATGCCGTGCGGCGTGCTCATCTTGCCCGGCTCCTTGCCGGCGCCGCCCCAGGTGCGGACCCACTTTGCATCCTTGTCGTACTGGTGGATGTAGTGCGATCCGTACCCGTCGGCGATGTAGAACCCGCCGTCCGGTCCAAAGGCGACGTTGGTGGGGCTGTATTTCGCTTCGGGTTTGTCGTAGACGCCCGGTTCCTTCGGCCGTCCCTTGACCCACAACTGCTCCCCTTTCAGCGTCGTCTTGGCCACGATGCCGTTCTTGACGTCGCACAGGTAGAGGAACTCTTCGTTCCCCTCTTTGCGGACGTCAATCCCGTGCCCGCCGCCGTGGTATTCCTTGCCGAAGGACCGCACGAACTTGCCTTCGGGGTCGAAGACTGCGATCGCGTCCATGGGATCGCCCACCTTGACGCGGTGCTTGATGTAGACCAGTCCGTCCGCATCGATGGCGACACCGTGCGTCTCGCCCCAGGTGATGTGTGCGGGGAGCTGGCCCCAGCCGTGCTGGCATTCGTACTGCCATTCTCCGGAACCCACGACGGGGGGCCGCGTCCCGGATTTGTCTTCCGCATGCAGGATCGTCGGTCCGGTTCCCACGGTGGCGGCCATGGCGGCTCCGACGGTGGCGGCGGTTGCGGTCTGAAGAAAATCGCGGCGCGAGGAGCGGGACGGATCGACGGGATGCGACTCAGCGGGGGATGTGGACATGACGAGCGGCTCCGGCAGCGGTTCGCGGGGTGGGCGTGACGCTCTGCATGATATCGCTGGTGCTTCAGCGACGGGAGCGGGCAGAGTTGTCAGCCGCCACTGGCGGGCCGTGGATTGGATTCCAGTCTGTCAGGCAGGGGCGACGGCGTGCGGACGGGCCGGGCCCAATCTACAAGCGCACGATGTCAATCCTTCGCGGCCGACGGAGCCAGCGTCGAACCGTCGACAGCCGTTGACGGCTTGCTGCTCGCTTCCGTCGTCCCCGTCGCTACGGCGGGCGATGTTCCCGGCCTGCCGCCGGGAGTCGAGATACTGCTGGTCGTCGCCACCGGGACTCGCGGTGCATTCGTTGAAGCGGTCCGCTTCAGCCAGATGTGCAGCCCGTCGACCGCATGGTAGAGCGGGGCGACCGACAACGTCTGCGACTTCGTTTCTTCGAGGTCGCGCGTCACCGAGTAAACGGCGTTTCGCGCCCATTGCTCGTCAAGCTGCTCCCGTGGCAGGGCGATCATCAGGAACTCGAACATGTGCCCTGAGGGGCCGAGCCGCTCGTCGACCGTCTTGCCCCACTTCTTCCCTTTGAAGAAGTCGACCGAGAACGAACCGTCGGCGTTCTGCAGTGCCTTCGCTTCGGCGATATACCGTCGCACCTTCTGGTCGGCTTCGAGCCACACGCCGCGGAGCGGGCGGCCGGTCTCGAGATATTTGTCGCGGGCATAGGCCAGGGCGAAAAGTCCGTGTGTTCCGCCACACGCGGCGGTATGGACGGTTTCATAGGTCTGCGAGCGGACCAGCCGCTCGATGCTCCACGGCTCGCCGTCCTTGTTTTCCCACGTCGCATCGACGCCCAGATAGTGCGTCAGCGCCCAGAGTGTCCATCCCGGCTCCTCGCCGGTCTTCACTTCCTTCTGCGATCCGGTCACGAGGTCCTGGATGGTCAACGTCTTGTCGCCCGACTTGACCTGAAAGTCGAGTGGCAGGTTCGTCATCGTCAGGTAGGCCAGGAACTGCGTCGGGTGCCCTTCGAACAGCATCGGCTTTGTGAAGGGATGACCGCGGCCGCCGAACTCCGTCACTTCGAAGTAAGGTTCGTTGGCGTATGTGGCGCTCTGGTTGTGGAACCAGTCGATGGCCGACATCCGCTGGCCGTCGACGCGGACGTAGAACTGATCGCGCATTCCCAGAACGCCATGGATGATCTGCCAGGGCGTGTGAGCGCGTCCGTCCAACTCGCGGCGGGCCGTGATGGCGATGGCGGCTTCGGCGTGCTTGCGGAGCGGGTCGACGAGGGCCGGATCGGCGGCCGGCTTTGGTTCATCCGCCTGGCTGGCGACGCAGAGGGTCGAAACAGCAACGCCAAGGCCAATCGCGAGTCGGACCCGCAACAGGGCGCGCAGCATAAGCGCAGTCTCCGGGGAGGGCGGGACGGAATGTCCACGCAGCAGTCTGGGGGGGCGGGCTGAGCGGAGCGAATCGCTGCCCAAATGGCATCGCCGGGGCCGAGCCGGCGTGAGGAAGGCGGAATCAAAAACGGCGTACCGCAGTTTTCTACACTATGCCCTGAGTGAAATCCACCCAGACTTCGCAATTTCTCAAAATTGACATTCCGGGTGGTTGCGGGAAGCGTTCATGACACGTTTCACACCCCTCCAGGTCGCTTTTGCCAGAGCCCTTTGGCGACATCCATGGCGTCCTTCCAGACGGTCTCCACCTCTTGGGTTGTTGGCGTATTGCCGCGCCGCAATTCACCGAAGTACCAGCAGCTGGCGCGGCCCAATCCGTAGGTGTAGGCGAACGCCATGGCGGCGCTGGCGGCCATCCCGACAAACGGCAGCATTTTGAGCGGTTCGCGTACCAGGAACCGCAACACCATGCGCCCGCCGGCCGCGCCGAGCGTATCAAGTAGCGTGCGGCTCGACATCTCCTGCCCGTAGATGGCGGCGATGCGGCGGATCATGTTGGCCTGGATGGCGACCACCGCCGGCATGTCGACCCAGGGGACGGGCACCGCGGCGGCGGTCGCCGCCATGATGCTGTGGCTGTAGATCTCGGGAAGCGCGCGGCGTTCGTTCATTGACCGCAAGGTCTTGCGAGCTTCTTCAAAACCCGCGAACGACTGCCGGTAGGCGTCGGGGAGCAGGGCGAGGATGGCGTCCTTGAGTCGCTGTCCGCCGAATTCCGGTTCGTGGAAGCCTTCTTCGTCGCGTGTGAGGTCGATGGGGGCGATGGCATCGACGAGGTTGTGGAAACGCTCGCGCTGGGCCTGCATCGAGCGCGCGAGTTCTGGACTGAAGACGGCCTGGCTGGCGACGTCACCCGTTGCGGGCGGAGCATGGCCATCCGTCGCCGACTCGGGGTTTCCATCCACCTGGCCATTCGAGTGGAAGCCTTCGTTGTGGCGCGGTTTGAGGAACTCGATCGAGAAGGGATCGCGTTCCGGGTGCTGCTCGCCCGGGTACGCCTCGTGAAGGCAGGTCAACGCGAGGAGCACGGGGCGGTGCGGGCTCGACCGGCGGATGGCCCGCAACGGCTCAATCACCTCGCCGAGCGCGTGGTCCATCACGCGGACGACCACGATGACGAGCTGCGTTTCGGCGTCGAACCGCGCCAGGTCCTCCGCGGGGTCGTAACGGGCCTCGCCGAGACCGCGCGTATCGAGAAACCGCAGGACCGGACTCGAGTCGGAAGGAAACGCATACTCGCGCGAGAACTTTGTCTCGGGCCGGAATCCGTTCCCGATCTCCGCGTCCTCCGCCCCGGTGAGGCATTTGACGATGGATGTCTTCCCGCTCCCCGTCTTGCCAAACAGCCACAGACGGGGAACCGGCGCGGCCCGCGCCAGCCGCTCCTTTTCCCGCGCGAACTCCTCATCGGACATCGGCTTCCGACGGAACAGTTTCGAGAAGAGGTTGGCCATGGGGATGGCTGCCAGGACATCTACAGGAGCGAGTCACGACTTCCAGCGGTTGTCGACATCATCATACGCACCACGCGAAGACGGAAGCGTTTGCCGGATCCGAATTGCAATAATCGAGAATCGCGGCGACGGCTTGCTCCATCGACGGTGTGGACCGCGATCGCCAGGAACCGTTTGATCGATCGGAGGGACATGACCTTCCGCGATAGAATGAACGGTCAGGCGGGAAAGCGACGGTCCGGCATCCTCAAACCGCATTCCAGCGGCGCTAGGCATCCTTCGCGGCGACATGGTATTCTCGAAAAGTCCCGCGGCAGGCGAATCAACGGCGGTCGCGTGGCGTCTCGTGCCGATTCCGGCACTATCCGCATTCTCCGGCTTCCACCTCTCCCGCGTCGCGCATATTCAATTCGCGGCCTGGTTCTCACGAGCGAACTATGAGTCTTCCGACCTGTAAGGCTTGCGGTCAGTCGGTCCTGGACGACGACGTCGAGGACTGCCCGTTCTGCGGGGCCTCCATGAAGACTGGCCAGCCTTCGAAGAAGGCGGGCGCCGGGGCCAAGCCGGCTCCTCAGGCGGCACGCCCCGGCGCGGCGAAGCCTGCTGCCAAGCCGGCGGCGAGGCCCGCTCCGTCGAGCAGTCGGGCCGCTCCGCCGATGGGGCTCGACGACGATGACGACGATTTCGTGCCGCCTCCGCCCGATGACGATCCGTTCGAGCTGGAGAAGAAGGCCGCCGCCACAGTGATTCAACTGCGGGCCGCGCCGGCGAAGGGGCTGTCGCTCAAGCTCGTCTGTCCGATGTGCGAGACGGTCGGGTACACGACGTCCAAGGCGCATGGCCAAAGCGTCAAGTGCGCCAATCCGAAGTGCCTGGTTCCCGTCTTCACCGCACCCGAAGCGAAGAAGGAAGCTCCTCCCCCACCGCCCCCCGCGCCGCCGCGAAGCAAGGTGCCTCTCATCATGGGCGCCTTTTTCACCCTGATTGCTCTGGGAATTGCCGGGGCATGGTATTCGGGGTTCTTCGAAGGCAATGCGGCGATCAGGCCGGCAAATCCCGATGACATTCGCGACCTCATTGTCGAAGACAACCCGACGCCCGACGTGTCCCCCGACAAGCCAGCGCCGGACACAAAGCCCAGCGATCCCGATTCGAAAGCGCCCCCAAAAGACGATCCTGCCGCACGTCTGAAGGCCGCCTACGACCTCCTCATCGACACGTCGCGCGACCTGCCGGAAGAGCGGAACAAGGCGATTTCGCGGGCCGCGGCCGCCGAGATCAGTGCCCTGCGCGGAAACATCCCCGAGGCTCGCGAACAGCTCACGCAGATGCTGAAGCGGGCCAGGAATGTCGACTATTACGCCATCGCTCCGCTCACCGACATTGGCTGGCACGAACTGGCTGCGGGACGGGCCGACGCCGCAGCCGCCGTGGGCAAGGAGCTGGAAGGCCCCGCGAAACAGTTGCCTCCTTTCGGTCGTGAAACCGCGGAGATCTCGCCGCAGCTCGCAGCGTTTTACGCGGCAATCGGCCGCATGGCGGATGCGGAAGCGACCGTCGGCCCGACAGATGACCAGGCCGCTTTCGGTCCCGTGACGGTCCCTCTTGTCACGTCGGTTGCCAATCGCACCTATGACTTCGAAACCGCCGCAGCAAACGAGTCCTTGCTCCCCTGGACCGCCCCACGCCGCGTTGCGGTGACACGGATTCTCCTGCTCCACGGACAATGGGATCCGGCCCTCGAATGGGCGAAGAAAGCGAGCGACGTGGAAGTCCGTACCGACTGCCTCGTCGAGTGGGGCAAGGCGGCCGTCAACGTCCCTGCCGGAGCGTCGAGCCCCATCGCGAAACTGCAGCCCGTGGTGGCCGATCTACCGCCGGCCGCGAAGGCCCGCGTCTACGCCGCCATGGCCCTTGCCCATGCCGAAGAGTTGCGCTCGGAACCGGCCCAGACGATGCTGGCGACCGCTCGCGAAGCGCTCGGCGCCGTAAAGACTCCCGATCCGATGGCCATTCCGGCGACGAAGCAGATTCTCGATTACAACCCCGTCGATCCCTCGGCGCTGCGTCAAGCCGCCCATGCGGCCGCGGTTATCGCTCAGGCGGAAGCGGCGCTGAAGGAGGAAGCGAAGGCGAGCGAAACGCTCAAGACGGCTCTCGCTTACGCCCGCGGCATCGGCCCGTCCCTGCCCGCGACGATGGCCAAGCTCGAAGCGGCCGAAAAGAATGGGGAAGCGACGCAGAATGCCCTCAAGTCCGAGCTGAAGCTCAGAACCGCCGATGAAGCCCGGATCACCTTCAACAATTATCGTCGGCAGCTCGGACGGCTCGTGGACGCGGCCCGCCAGCGGTTTGTGATCCAGAGTCGCCTGCTGGCCTCGCTGGCAAACACTCCACTCCGCAACGCTGTCTGGGAGATTGCCCAGGAGGGGGACGCCGAGGCGGGTGAAGACCGCGAACCCTACCTCGAATCGAGCGTCCCGTGGGAGTTGATTAACTCCTGGTGGAAGGGGGGAGATTCGGCGAAGGCGAATGCGGTCCGCGAGGCGACTGATGCCAAGGGGATCTCCGTCCCAGCCGAAGTCGCTCTCGCTTCGGACCTGGACGCCCTGGTGGCGGAAGGAAAGGCGGCCGCGGCGGGGCAGTCTCTCGAAGCCGGCATGGCCGACAAGGTCTGGAAAGAGCGCTGGCTGCTCACCACGACCGCCCGTCTCACGAAAGCCGGGAAGTTCGAGACGGCTCACGCGCTCCTGCGCGGCGTGAAGGATCCCATCCTTCGCGACAGCACGCTCTCGGCCACGTCGGCTCTGGCGTCACGCACCGGCCATGCCGATGCGGTCTGGAACGCCAGCCAGTTCAAAGGGATCCCGCTTTCCGACCGGGCTGTCCTCTATCGTGGATTCCTGGTGGGGCAGATCCCGAAGGCTCAGCCGAAATGAGCGGGCCGTAACACGGGCACTCATGCCCGAGAATGAGTCAAGTGGACGGGGTCTCCCACGGGCATGAGTGCCCGTGCTACGAAAACAACAAGCCGCCGGCGGGATCGTCGTCCCGCCGGCGGCTTCATCGTTTCTTGAACGTCTCGGCCGCAACTACTTGTCTTCCGCCTTCACGACGCGGGCCGTCTTGATGTAGTCGAGCTTGGGGAATGCCTCCTGCAGGTAAGCGTTCCCTTCGGCCTGAATGGCTCCCTGCTGCCGCGACGGCGCTTCGCCGTACTCGGAATAGAGCGAATCGACGACCTTCATGCCGTCGACCACCTTCGCAAAGGGGGCGAAGCCGAGGCCGTCGAGCCGATCGTTATCGGCCAGGTTGATGAACAGCTGCGTCGTCCGGGAATCGGGCCCGCTGGTCGCGAACGTCAGCGTGCCGCGGACGTTCGAAGCCTTTACCTTGTCGTCTTCGATGCGGTCGTCACGCCACTTCTTCGCCACCTTCGGATCGCCGTTGATGCCGAACTGCACGACGAACCCCTTCACCACGCGGAAGAAGCGGCAGTCGTCGTAGAACTTCTGATCGACCAGCTCGCGGAACCGCGCGGCCCCCTTGGGAGCGAGGGCCGGGTCGACCTCGATCGTGAAATCCCCCTGGCTTGTCTCGAACTTCACGCGGAACTTCTCGGCCTTGTCCCCCTTCGGATCCTCCGCGTCGGCCGTGCGGGGCATGACGGCGAGAGCGATGATCCATGCCGACATGGCGATTCCGCACAATCCTCGGATCAGCAGCATCCAGCGTCGGTGCCCGTCCGCGCCCGCGTGAGTCGATTCCATCGGGGACAATCCTGTCGAGGAGATTCGGTTGCGACGTCGCGATTCGCGGTTCCGTGGCTTGGTGTGAGCCCCTGCCGCGAAGACGTCCCAAACAGCGAACCCGATCGACGCGGCGTTGTCAACTGCGAGTCTCTCTCACCCGCGCGCCCATTTCGTTTCCAGGTATCGCGACAGATACCCGAGCGGCACCGACATGATGAGGTAGAGGGCCGCGGTTGCCAAACCGATCTCGGCGTATTTCAAGCTTGATTTCGCGAGAATCTGATACTGCTTCGTCAGTTCGACGACCGCGATGACGCTGACGACGCTCGTGTCCTTGAACAGCGCCACGAAGTCATTCGTCATTGGCGGAATGATCGTCCGCAGCGATTGCGGAAGGATAATGCGGCGGAACGTCAGCGGTCCGCTCATGCCCAAAGACGCCGCGGCCTCCCATTGTCCCAGCGGGATGGCCGAGATGCCGGAGCGATAGATCTCCGCTTCATAGGCGCCGTAGTTGAGACCGAACCCGAGAATCCCCGCCTGCATCGGCGACAGGTCCATCGAGAAGGGCCACCATTCGTAGGCTCTCGCGATTCCCGGCAGCCCGTAGTAGAGGAAATAGAGCAGCAGCAGGACGGGAATGCCGCGGAAGAACTCGACATAGGCGACCGCCAGCCACCGGAGGGGAAGCGGTCCATACATCCGGGCGATGGCAACGACGAGCCCGATCGCCACCGCCAGCGCCATGCTCTGAATGCTGAGCAGCACCGTGACCCAGGCACTGCGGCAGAGCAGTGGGAAATACTTGCCGAAGGTCATCAGCCGGTTCGACCGTCCGACGACATCTTCGATATCGAGCGTCTCGAGGTCCTTCTGACGGTCGTTCCAGAGGTTCCACTTTTCGTAGATCCGCTTCAGTTCGCCGCGCTCGATGAGCCGGCCCAGCGCCTCGTCGAACTGCTGGGCCAGTGCTTCGTTCTCCTTCGGAAAGGCGATGGCGTAGTATCCATCGCCGGCCGCCGCGCCGAGAAACTTCAACTTCGGATTCCGCTTCGCGTAGTACGCGGCAATCGGAAGATCGAGCAGCACCGCATCAATCCGCCCCAGTTCCAGATCCTGATAGGGTTCCAACTGGCTGTCGTAGATCCGCTTTTCGATGCCCAGATCGTCGAGCATCCGCTCGGCCGCCGTTTCTTCGAGCGTCCCGACCACCAGCGTCTTCAGTTGCTCGATGTCCTTGAGGTTCGCGAACCGCGACTCATCGACGCGCGAGACAAGCTGCTGCTGGAACAGATAGTACGGCCGCGAAAACCGCACCGCCTCGCGACGATCGGGCGTGATTTCCAGGCCGTTCATCGCGAAGTCGATATCGCCGCGCTGAAGCCCGGAGATCAGCGATTCGTATCGGTACTGCTCGAAGACGATCTTCCGCTGAAGCTCTTTCGAGAGGGCCTCGACCAAATCGACTTCGAACCCGATGTTCTGATCGGGATTCTCGGGGTCCTTGAAGATGTAGGGAGCGCCCCCTTCGGCGTCGGCTCCCCACTTCAGCGGCTTCTCGTCCGCGCGGGCCGTCCCGAGGAGCGCGAACCCGATCAGCCCGTACGCCACGAGAGGAATGCAAAGCACCAACAACTGACGTGGGACCGACTGCGACATCAACGGGAGCCTTCGATCAAATAGGGACGCGGCGACGAGACCCGGCACGGCAGGACTGCTTCCACAGAATACCGAAAAGCGGCCGGACCCGCGCCGCGTATCGGCGGCGCCTCGCCGCCCGTGGGATAGGCTTCCAGCCTGTCAGTCAGGTCAATACGCCGGCATCGCACTAAAAGCGTCGGAGGAGCAAGTTTTCCGTGGAACGCCCACAGGTGTTCCGTCTTTTCCTGACAGGCGGTAAGCCTATCCCACGGACAACGCCGCCGCACCCGGAAACTCCGACAGTCGTGTGTTCTAAGGCTCCCGACGTTCCCACTTCGTCGGACGGAGAATCCGATCGAGCGCATGAACGGGAGCGAACAGAAGCCGCACCCCCACTTGTTGCTCCCCGTACTGAGAGTAGTACGGACAACAGTGTAATGTCATCCGTGCCTGTCGGTTCTCTGCGTGGTTTCCGTGGCCCCTGGGGATAACGCGGGATGATCACCATGTCCTTCCAATCCTCATCCGATTGGAAGGAGCGAAGGAAATGTGCTCTGGTCGCTGCCCAGGCGTTCGCCGTGAGCGAGTCATGCTGCTTACAAGAGAACACGAACTCTCGCCACCAGCCATCCCGGCATGATATAAACAAAGTTCGATTCACTTCGGGGCAACCTCCTATTGGTCTCGAAACCCGACATCCTGCCGCTCGACACCCCGCCGTCATTTTCCCGCCAGGGCATCTTTCCATGCGACCGATGCTGAATCCTGCCGCTCCCTCTCCGCTCCTGACTCGGCGCGCGCTGCTCAAGACGGGAATGGCGAGCGTCGCGGGACTTTCAATGCCGCAACTTCTCGCGCTGCAGGCACAAGCAAGTTCGTCGAGCGGGAAAGCCGCCGCCAGACGCGTGCTCGTCGTCTACGAGCAAGGCGGATTGTCTCACATGGATACGTGGGACCCGAAGCCCGAGGCGGTGGCCGAGCACCGCAGCCCGCACCGTCCGATTTCGACGAGCGTCGCCGGCATCCAGTTCACATCGCTCCTCCCTCACACCGCGCAGATCGCACACAAACTTGCGGTCGTGCGGTCGATGCATCACGCCAAAGCCGGAGCCGACGCCCATCCGAACGGGACGCAATACGCCCTGTCGGGCGCTCACCCCAGCAGCCCCGTCGAGATGCCCGACATCGGCTGCGTCGTCACAAAGCTGATGGGGACCGACGCGCCGTCCCTGCCCCCGTACGTCATGGTTCCTGGCAACCACGAGCAGGCGGCCGAGACCCGCACCGGATTTCTCCCCGCCGCGCTGAAAGTCTTCAAGACCGGGGGCCGCAACCTCGACGATCCCGGGTGGAAAGTGGCCGACCTGCTTGCCCGCCCCGAGAACGGCGACCAGCGGCTGAGTGGGCGGCAACACCTGCTGCAATCGCTTGATCACCGGTTCCTGACGAAGCCAGAGGGAGGCCCGGGCGCGGTCCGTTCGCTGGACGGCATGGAGCGATTCTACGAGCAGGCCTTCGACACGCTCACCAGCCCCAAGGTGACGCAGGCGTTCGATCTGCGAACAGAATCGGACGAGACGCGAGACCGCTACGGCCGCGGGCATCGCGGGGCGTGCTATCTGCTCGGGCGGAAGCTGATCGAAGCGGGCGTGCGGTTCGTGACGGTCGACGTCCGCTGGCCCCTGACCCCCGACACTCCGGGCGGCTTCAATCTCAACTGGGACCATCACGACCTGATCTACACCCCCGCGTCGTGCGGAACCGTGCGAGACAAGGCCGGTGGCGAAGGGCGCTACGGCATCGGCCACTGGGTGATGATGGGAAGCACCGACCAGGCGTTTGCGGCGCTCGTCAACGACCTCGACGAGCGCGGGCTGCTGGCCGAGACGCTCGTCTGCTTCGTCTCCGAGTTCGGCCGCACGCCGCGGCTCAACAAGTTTGCGGGACGCGATCACTGGACCAACGCGTATTCGATCGTCTTCGCCGGGGCGGGGGTTCCCGGCGGGCAGGTGATCGGTCTGACCGATCGCGACGGCGGCTACGTCGTCTCGCAGGCCTTCACGCCGGAAGATTATGCGACGACAATTTACGAGAAGCTGGGTCTCGACCGCGACAAGCCGATCTACACGCCAGCCAACCGCCCCGTGTTTTACGGCCACCTCGGCCGGCCGATTGCCGAGTTGTTCTGAGTTCCCGAACTTTGACAGAACCATGCCGCAGACGATCGAACTTCCCTCCACGCAACCGATCGCGACGGAGGATCGCGAAGAGCGTTCGCGTTACTGCATTCGGATTCCGGCGACGGCCTGCACGTTGGACGGTTTCCGAGATTGGGCGGATTCCGATGACTACCCGCAAACCGGCGCGATCTCCTTTCTCGCCGGCGAGGTTCACATCGACATGAGCCCCGAAGATCTGACCACGCACAACCAGGTGAAGCGCGGGCTCTACCTCGGCTGGGGAGAGTTCTTGAAAGCCTATGACGTCGGCGATTTCCTCGTCGACGGCATGCTGCTGATCAGCAAGGAAGCGAATCTCGGAACAGAACCGGACGGTCTCCTTTGCCTGTGGAGTTCGCTCGGATCCGGCAAAGTTCGATTTCAAGAGAAGGTCGAAGGAAGCGGTCGACTGGTGGAAGTCGTCGGATCTCCGGACCTGGCCGCCGAAGTCGTCAGCCGCTCGTCCGTCCACAAGGACACGGTCGATCTGCGAGAGCTCTACTATCGCGCCGGAGTGGACGAGTACTGGTTGATCGACGCGCGACGCGCTGAAATCAGTTTCCAGATCCTCGCCCGCGGTGAGTCGGAGTTCGTCTCCGTTCCGGCTGATCCCGATGGTTTCGTGTTCTCGCGAGTGCTCCAGGCATCGTTCCGGATGGTGCGCGTTCCGAACCGGGCCAGCGGCTGGCGATACACGCTCGAATTCCGCCCGCAAGTTGGTGGATGAATGCCGTGAAGGCGCGTCCGAAGACCACGCGCCAATCGCCGTATGACTTGATTCTTTGCCGCTGACCGGTTGCGATAGCCACACCGGTCTGCGCCGGCCCCTCCCCCTGTTCGATCCGCCTCGGCGGATTGCCTGCCTCGGAGTCCTTCATGTCGACCCCCTCCGCCGGAGAATCGCGCGGCCTGACCGGCGTTCAATGGCTGATCTGCATCATCGCGGCGATCGGGTTCGCCTTCGACATCTACGAACTGCTGATGCTGCCGCTGATCCTCAAGCCGGCCGTCGCTTCGCTCAGCGGATCGGCATTGATGTCGCCCGATCAGGCGGCGTTGTGGGCTCCGGGCGGCGCCAAATTCGTCGAGTGGGCCCGGGCCCTCTTCTTCGTTCCGGCAATCGCCGGCGGCGTGTTCGGACTGCTGGGGGGATACCTGACGGACCGGCTTGGCCGCCGCCGCGTGCTGACGTGGAGCATCCTGCTTTACGCGTTTTCGGCCACCGCCGCCGGTTTCGCGACGTCGCTTCCGCAGTTGCTCTTCTTCCGGTGCCTGGTCTTCATCGGCGTCTGCGTCGAGTTCGTCGCGGCCGTCGCCTGGCTTGCCGAACTGTTCCCCGACCACCATCGTCGCGAAAAGGTGCTGGGCTATACGCAGGCCTTCTCGTCGCTCGGCGGAATTCTCGTCGCCGTGATGGCGAAGCTGGCCGCGACGTATGCCCTTCAGCTCCCCGCCATCCATGGCGGGCACGAAGCCTGGCGTTACACGCTGATCTCCGGGTGCATCCCGGCCCTGCCGCTGATCCTCATCCGGCCGTTCCTGCCCGAATCACCCGAATGGGCGAGGAAGCGCGACGCCGGACTGCTCCGCCGTCCCAGCCTGCGCGAGCTGTTCCAGCCGCAACTCCGCGCCACGACGATTCTCACGACGATCGCCTTCGCGACGACGTTCGGCCTCGCCTTCGGAGCCATCCAGCAGAATCCGCAGATTCTCACGGGACATGTCGAAGTGAAGAATGCGGTCGAGAAGGCCCAGGCCGCCCGCAAAGCGGCGGCGGAATCCGAAGGGAAGACGCTGACGCCGAAGGAAATGAATCAGATCCGCGGCAACACGACCGACAGCATCGTGGCGGGGGTGCAGTTCTACCAGGAAATCGGCGGGATGCTGGGCCGGCTGCTGCTCGCCGTGCTGGCCGTGCAGATCGTCAGCCGTCGCGTTCTGTTCGGAGTCTTCCAGATTCCGAGTCTGATCTTCGTTCCGCTGCTGTACTGGTGGCTTGCACAGAATCTCAATACCGAAGGAACGCTGACCGCTTTCAAGTGGGGCGTGTTTGCAGCGGGGGTGCTGGTGGTCGGCCAGATGAGCTTCTGGGGGAACTACATTCCGCTGGTGTTTCCCGTCCATCTGCGGGGAACCGGCGAGAGCTTTGCGGCGAACATCGGAGGCCGTGTGATCGGCACCGCCGCCGCGTTCCTGACGATCACGTTCTCGGAGTCGAAGCCGCCGAATCCGGCGAAGATCGCCCTTGTGGGAGCGGCGGTCGCGGGCGCCTATGCCCTCGTGGGACCGCTTCTGACGTATTGGCTTCCCGAGCCGCCCCGCGAAACGAGCGGTGCGGAAGATGCGCCCGTGACAACTCCCCCCACGGCGTGACGGCCGCAGACGACTGCACCCCGGCTGCGGCTTGGAGCAGGCGGGGGCCGAAACAATCGATAGTCTGCGTTTATCTTGAGTGTCGAGAGCAAGAAGGGTGTTGCCGGGTCGACACACGATTGTTTTGGCAGGACTCGAGCGGTGATTGATCCGGCACTCAGGGTGCTCAGTGCCGCACCCTGGGTGCTGCGCGTTATCGCCGTTCAGCGGGATTTTGCCTGAACGGGGACACGACCTTTTGCGTATGATGCCGGGATTGTTGCGGACGCCTTTTGACCTTCTGCCTGTGAGAGTTCGTGGAATGTCAGCACCCGCTCCCGTGCGGCCTCCGGCGGCGAATGCCGCGACCATCTCGGCGAATGGCAAAGCCCCCGCGGCGGCGGGGAAGTCGGCCGGAATGCCGATCTCGGTGCGTGGGCTGTCGAAGCGGTTTGGCGAGCGGACCATCCTCAATGATGTTTCGCTCGACGTGACGCCGGGCGAGACGGTTGCCCTGATCGGGCCGAGCGGCGGCGGGAAGTCGACGCTGCTGCGGTGCCTCAACGGGCTCAACACGTTCGAGGCAGGCGAGATCCAGGTCGGCCAGCACAACCTGACTCCGGGGGACACGCACAACGGCAAGAGCGCGGCGCTCCAGCAGGTGCGGCGGTCGCTGGGGATGGTGTTCCAGGATTTTCAACTTTTCCCGCACATGACGGCCCTCGAGAACGTCATGGAAGCACCGGTGCGGGTGGCGAACGTCGACTCGACCGCCGCGGCCGAGCGCGGCAGGAAACTACTCGACCGGGTGGGACTTGGCGAGCGGGCCGACTTCTACCCGCGGCAGCTTTCGGGCGGGCAGAAGCAGCGCGTCGCCATTGCCCGAGCGCTCGCCATGGACCCGCAGGGGCTCCTCTGCGATGAGATCACCAGCGCCCTCGACCCCGAACTCAAGTGCGAAGTGCTTGAGGTGCTCGAAGACCTGCGCCGCGAGGGGATGACCATTCTGATGGTCACGCACGAGATCGGCTTCGCCCGCCGCGCAGCCGACCGCGTCGTCGTGCTGGCAGACGGCAAGATCATCGAGAATGGTCCGCCGAGCCAGGTGATCGACGCCCCGACCACCGACCGCACGCGGCAGTTCCTGAGCCGCGTTCTCGGCTGAGCGATTGGTTTGCTGAGTCGAAGGTGCATTCGATTTTGGCCATTAGCTTCGTGCGTCGCATACAGGGGCCACGGAAACGACGGATGGAACGGAGTCCATGGAACGTCAAAGCAATATGATCGTCGGACGAATCCTTCCGTACGTTTCCGTTCGATCCGTCGTTTCTGTGGCCTCTCGGAAGCTGGTTCGTCTCAAGACGAGGCCCGATGAGTTGCGACGGAAGTTGCTCTTTTTGATCCTTTCTTCGTCCAGACACGTTGAGCATCGTGGCGGCTGTTCCAGGAAGGATCCGTCGATCTGTCCTGTGGAGGCGCGAAGCATGCCAGATGATCTGGACGAATTCGAGGTCCTGGATGAACCGGTCTCCGGCCTTTTCGACCCCACATTCTGGAATGCGGTCGCGGTCATGTTTCGGCGGCCGGGGATCTGGCTGCTGTGGCTTTGCGGGTCGACCGAGGACAATTCCGAGGGGTTCCTTGCCCCGCTGGTCGGAATGGGTTTCTGGGGCGTCCTGCTGATCAGCTACTGCGCGTGGATCTTCTACGGCTGACTGACGACGGCGAGCGACAGGCGTTTCCGCGGAGTCGAAAGCGGATGGGCTGGCTGTTCGAATTCTTCGGCGAGATCCTCGTTCAACTCCTCTTTGAGGGGCTGATCAAGTGGCCGGGAATCTGGATTCTTCGAACGCTGTTCGGTACCAGCGAGGAGGCTGCTGATGGCTGCCTCGCCGTGCTGATCGGACTCGTCTTCTGGGGCGTGCTGATCCTGGTTTTCTGGCTGCTCGCCCGGTGATCACGAAAAAGCACCCGGCCCGCGAGGTCGCGAACCGGGTGCTGTGTGGTCGTCATTCTTCGCTCGTTCGAGCGATCACTTCTTCACGTCGGCCGCGGCCTGGGCCGGGGCTTCGGGGCCCTTCGGCGGGTCGAACTGCTTGATGAGCTGGCCGTTCACCGCGTTCCACAGGCGGATGACTCCGTCTTCGCCGCCGGCCAGAGCGAACTTGCCGTCCCGCGACGGAGCCGCCGAGTAGACGAAGTCGGCCGCACCGGCGAGGTTCCGGAAGTTCTGCCCGTTCGTCGACTTGTGCATCTTCACCGTCGCGTCGCCGCCGCAGCTCACCATGTCCTCGGTGATCCCGATGAACTGGATCGACGTGACCTGCTTGGAGTAGTTGGCGATGGTGCGGGCCTGCTCGCCGGTCTCGATGTTCCAGACCTTGATGGCGTTGTCGGCCCCGGCGCTGGCGATGGTCGTGAAGTCCGACTTGATCGAGACGTCGAGCACGTGGTTGGTGTGCCCTTCGAACGACCGGACGTGCTTCCCTTCAGGGACGGTGAAGAGCTTCACGAACTTGTCGGCCGCCCCTGAGACCAGGTATTTGCCGTCGTAGCTGAACTCCATGCCGAAGACGGTGTCGGAGTGGGACTCCTTCATGTCCTTGATGAGCGTGAAGTTCTCGACGTTCCAGAGCATCAGTTCGCCGCTGCGGGACGGATCGCCGCCGCCGGTGGCGAGGGTCTTGCCGTCCGGGCTGAAGGCGAGCGAGAGGACGCGGCTGATGAACGGCGACTTGGCGACGTCGAGCGGAGCGTCCTTCGGCGGGCCGAGGGTCGCGATGAGCTGCCAGGCGGGATTGGTGTCCCAGATGACGGCCTTCTTATCCGCTCCGCCCGTGAGGAGGGCGTTGGGACCGGCGAAGACCGCGACGCTGACCACGCCCTGGTGACCGGCGAGCGTTTCGAGCGGCTGGCCGGCGTCCGCGTCCCAGAGATGGACGAGGCCGTCGTCGCCGACTGAAGCGAGCTTCTTGCCATCGGGAGAGATGGCCAGACCGCGAACCGGCTTCTCGAAGTTGGCCTTGGCAGCGGTGGCCGCCGTCATCGCCGCATCGAGCTCGGTCTGCTTCGCCGTGGCGGCCATCTTCGCGGCCGTGGTCGTCGTCACCCGTTCCTTGGCAACCGCGGCGGCCTTCTCGGCCAGGGCGCGGCTGCGTTCGGCTCCGTCGACCCCTTCTTTGGCCTTCTTCTCCGCGTCGAGTTCGGTCTGGTTTGCCTTTTCGGCGTCCTGGAAGGCCTTTTCGAGGGCCTTGTCGTCCTTCTTGGCGTCGAACGCGGCCTTCGCGGCGGCGAGCTTCTCGGCGGCCGCCTTGAGCTTCGGAGCGAGGTCAGCCAGCGCCTTCTCGGCGGCGGCCTTCGCTTCGACCGCCTTCTTCAGGGCTTCATCGCGTTCCTTGACGCCCGCTTCGGCCGCTTTGACGGCGGCGTCGGAGAGGGCGACGAGCTGCTTCTGGAGGTCCTGCTTTTCTTTCGCAAGGGCCTCGGCGCGGATCGCCGCGATGTCCCCCTTGAATTCGACCTTCATGGCGTTGTTGTTGAGCGTCCAGAGCTTGATCGTGTTGTTGGCGCTGCCCGAGACGGCGACGGCGCCATCCGGCCGGATCGCGACCGACGTGACCGGAGCGCCGTGGGCGAGGTTGCGGACGGCGTTTCCGCCGTTGATGTCCCACACCTTCACCGTGCCGTCGTCGCTGCCCGAGATGACCTGATTGGGGGGCGTCGTGACGAGTTCGACCGCGTTGACCGGCCCGCCGTGACCGGCGAACTGCTTGACGGCGGTAAACTCTTTCTTCTCCGGAGTCGGAGCGGTCCAGCTGCGGAGGAAGTTGTCGGCCCCGGCCGTGATGATGACCGTGCCGTCGGCGTTGACCACGACGCCGTTGAGCGGCGACGGGGCTTCGACCTTGGCGAATTCGGCGCCGTCGGCCAGCGTCCAGACGCGGAGCGTCTTGTCCTTTGACGACGAGTAGAGCTTTGAGGCATCGGCCGTGAACCGGACGCCGGTGATGGCGTCGGCGTGGCCGGCGAGCTTTTTGCCGGGCTGGTTGGTGGCGAGGTCGTAGATGGTGATGACTTTGTCGGCCGTCGCGACCGCCGCCAGCTTTCCGTCGGCGCTCGTCGTGATGGCGGTAATGACTTCGGTCGCCGGCAGGGCGGCCTTCTGGGCGTTGTCGGGCCGCTTCCAGAGCTTCACCGCCCGGAAGTCGCCCGAGGCGAGCAGGTTCTGCGTCGGGCTGAAGGCGAGGGCGTGGACGAAGTCGCGGTGGGCGGCCCCGCCCGGATACATCGGCTTGCCGTCGTACTGGATCGGCGTGAGGGCGGGGTCGATCGGCTTGCCGAGTTCTTCGACCGTCAGCATGTCGATGAGGTTGATCTGGTTGGCGCGGCCGGCGGCGGCGAAGCGTCCAAGCGGCGAGGCGGCGACGCTGTAGACCGCCTTGATCGACGGGGGAATGGGCGAGAACTGGACCTGAGCGCCGCCCGAGCCCATGCCCGCCTGGGCGCCTTCGAGGATCCACTGGCGGATGAGGCCGAGCTGTTGCGGGGTGAGGGCCGTGGCGCCGACCTTGTTGGGGAGCGGCGGCATGGCCGGCTCTTTGCTGCGGGCCATGACGAGGTACAACAGGCTCTTGTCCGGGTCCTTCGCGACGACCGACGGCCCGCGCTTGCCCCCCTTAAGGATGCTGGGGACGTCTTCGAGGACCAGCTTGCTCTCGTTGACCGCGATGTTGTGGCAGGCGACGCAGTTCGAGTCGAGGATCGGATAGATGTCCTGCTCGAAGTTGACCGGGCGGCCGAGATTGACGGCGGCCGGCGTGATGACTTTGGCGTCCTTCTTCTCCTGGGCGACGGCCCCGGGAAGCGTCGCCAGCGCGGCGACGCCGACGCACAGCGTCGCGCAAAAGCGTGTTGCAAAGAGGCGGGAGAACATAGTCGTCACCTGAGATCGGCGGGACGGAAAAGGGGCGGGTGGGGCTTGCGGGGTTCGTAGCACGGGCACTCCTGCCCGTTTGTCATGGACAACGATTCTTCTTTCGCACGGGCAGGAGTGCCCGTGCTACTGATGCGTGTTCTCGCGAACCTACTTGTCGACCTTCACCGGGATGACGGCGTCGACAGAGGCCTTGCCGTTGAACTCGGCCCCCGCACGGATCGTCACGTTGTTGAGCTGGCCTTCGGTCGCGTCGGCTCCCGCTTCGATCACCAGCGTCCCTTCCTTCTGATCGGCCGGGACGGCGACCTGAGCGGCCTTGAGCCCCACCACGCCCGGCGGCACCGCCAGGTCGAGCGTGACCGGACCGGCGAAGCCGTTGATGCGGTTGACGGCCACCTTCACTTCGAGCTTGGCACCGCGCTTGACCGCCCCCCCACCAGGAACGTTCGGCGCCAGCGTGAGCGGGGCCTGACGGACATCGATGATCAGCGATTCGGACGGAGCGGCGAAGTTGATGTTGGCGGGCTTCGCTGCATTCGCCGCGTTGGTTGCGGCCGTATCGGCTGCGGTCTTTGCGGCCACGGCAGCTTTCGCTTTCGCGTCGGCTTCGACGGCCGCCGCATCGGCCTTGGTCTTCGCTTCGGCCGAGACCTTTGCAGCCGCCTCGGCGTCGGTGACGGCCTTCACGGCGACCGCAAGGGCATCGGCGGCCGACTTGGCAGCGGCTTGCGCGTCAGTCAGGGCTTTCGCCGCCGCCGCCTTCGCTGCCTCGTCGGTCCCCTTATCCGCCGCGTCCTTCGCTTCGGTCGCCTTCTTCACCGCTTCGATCGCTGCGGCATTCTTCTTCTCGGCTTCGGTCTTCGCCGCGACGGCCTTCTTCACCGCCTCGGCGTCGTCGGTCATTTTCTTGGTCGCGGCATCCTTGTCGGCAGTCGCCTTCTTGAGGGCTTCGGCGGTGTCGGTCACGACCTTCGCGGCCGCTTCCTGCGCCTTCTTGGCGAGTTCGAGCTTCTCGGGGTTGCGGACGTAAGCGACCTGCCCCTGCGAGCGGAGCAGCAGGTTGTAGGTGCCGACCACCGCGTTTGGAGCGATCGTCACCTTGAGGAGCTCGTCGTCCTTTCCCTTGTTGATGGGCTTGTTCTCGACTTGAATGTTGGTGTTCGGAGGGACCCCTTCGAACGTCAGCGTGACGTTGTTGTCGAAGCCGTTCCGCTTGATGAGCTTCACCGGGACGAGGATCGTGCGGCCCTGGCTGGCTTCGATGCGGAAGGCCTCGGGAGCGATCGTCACCTGGTACGGAGCGGCTTCCTTGAGGACCGACAATTCGAGGGTCTGGCTGACGCGGGCGACGCCCGGGACGTTCTGAGCCCCGTTCCATACGACCGTCGCCGCACGGGCGGGCCGCACCGCTTCCTTCGCCGTCGCCTTCACCGCTTCGTCGGCGGCCTTCGTCGCGGCTTCGGCATCGGCGAGGGCCTTCCTGCCCGCGGAGAGAGCATCCTGAGCGGTCTTGGCGGCGGCTGTTGCGGCGTCGACCACCTTCTGGGCGGCCGCTACGGCGTCCTGCAAGGCCTTGTTGGCGGCGTCTTTCGCGGCGGCTTCCTTCGCCTTGGCGAGGGCCTCGCTGGCCTTCTTGAGATCGTCGGCCGTCTTGGCGGCGGCCGGTTCGAGCTTGGGGATGTTGTCGGCCAGCGGCTTGATCGTCGCACGGGCGGCCGCGGCCGCCTTGACCTTCTCGGGGTCTTCGATACGGGCCTTGCCGATGATCTTGATCGTCCCGGACCAGGGGGCGGCGTTCTCGGCAGCGGTCAGCGTCAGCTGTGCCGAGTTCTGGTTGAGACCGATCGTGGCGCCGCGGGTTGTCACGCCGGGAGGCAGGCCTTCAATCGTCACATCGATCGGGCCGGTGAATCCGTCGCGACGGAAGGCGAGGATCGTAAAGCTCGAGGTATCGCCGCGACGCAGGCCCATCGCCCAGGATTGCACTCCGGTTTGCGGGGTGGCGCCAGGCATGACCGGCAGGGCGACGAGGCGATAGTCGGGCGATTCCTTGTGAATGGCGAGGCGATAGACGAGACGGGGATCGCCGCGGGATTCGAAGTAGCGGTCGCGGATGGAGACGCGGTACTCGCCGTCGGCCGGGACCTGGAAGCGGTAAACGACGTCGTCCGTCTTGGTGTCGAAGACGTTGACCAGGAGGTTGGTCGCGTCGTCGTCAAGCGCCGTGATGCGGCTGAGGGTTTCCTCGCCCTTGTCGTTCTTCACGACGCGGTCGAGGGTCAGGTACGGATCGGCCGGCGTGCCGTCGCGTTCGCCGAAGGCTTCGACGTAATAGACCTCTCCCGCCTTGGCGTCGAACGAGAAGAAGTCGATATCGCCGCGGGCCTGGAACTGCCCGACGACTTCCGCCGGAACCGCAACCTTCTGCGACTTCGCGCCCACGTCATTGGGCTCGGCCTCGCTGACCACCGGGGCGGCGGCGAAACGGATGATGACGGGGTTCGACGTCCCGTTCGATCCCTTGAACTGGTAGAACACTCCGTCATTCCCCGCTTCGACCGGCTGCAGGTTCTGGCCGGGGCTGAACGTGGTCGGGTCGGCGGGAAGCGGAATCTGGACGGTCAGTTTTTCGAGCGGGCGGCCTTCCACGGTAACGCCGGCCGGGGCGCTGCCCGGGAGATTGCGGCCGTAGAGGGTGTACTGACCGTTGCTGCCGGGGACGCCCGAGGGCGGAAAAACGTAGTCGATGAACGTGCCGGTACCGAGCGACAGCCGGTAAAAGTGATCGGGGCTGCCGCCGTAGACGAAGTCATAGACTTTGAGGAGGTAGGCGCCATCGGCCGGAATGGTGACGTCTAGAAGTGAGTCACCGCGGATCTGGCTGCGGGCGAGGGCCATGCGGCGGCCGTTGGGGCCATACAGTTCGATGACGGGGCTCATCCTGGAATCGATCCGCGAGGCGACCGACTCGGCAAGGATCCGCTGCCCCTTCGTCGCGTTGAACTTGTACCAGTCGACGTCGGTGGCGCTGTTCGAGCGGGCGTTGACAACCTTGTTGAGATCGAGCGGGGTGGCGGTTTCGACGGTGTTGTTCGGTTCGACTTCCTGCACTTCGTCGCGGTCGCCGACGACGAACGTCCGCGGGTTGCTGAGGCCGAACAGTCCGTGCACGCGGACTTCATAGATGCCCGGCGGGACCGAGGCATCGGCGGTGACCAGGAAGGTGTTGGCGACCGGCGTGGGCTTGCCCCCCATGTCGACGGTCTTGGGAACCGCCTTCAGGCCCGGGTGGCTGAAGACCATCTGGTCGAGTTCGTCGAGGTCGGTCCCATTGGTGACGACGACCTCGAGTGACGGGGTACCGGTCTTGATTCCCGGCGGGAAGACCGAGAAGAGGCGGGTTTGCGGGAGCTGTGCCTGAGCCGGGATGGTGATGGCCAGAACCGACAGGGCGAGCGCCAGGCGGATGAGGCGGGCGGCAGGCATGGTGCGTCCGGAGGGCATTGAGAGATTCCTTCCGACCGGGAATGAGGAAGTCAGGAGACGATCGGTCGAGGGAAAGTCGCCGCATCGATCCGTGACGCGAGGGCCGGGAGTGTGGAGCCAGGCCGGACGACTTCAAAGTGGATTCAGGCGGGCGGGAGCCTGTGCGTGAGGTCGAACAGGCCGGCTGAGGGAGGACTTCGGCCGACACCATCCGGCCCGAAGATCGATGCTAACCGGCTCAAAGGCCGCAGGGAAGGATCCATCCTGGAAACGACGCCGAAAGGAGGCGAATCAAACGAAAGACAAGTTTAACGCAAAGACGCAAAGGTCGCAGAGACACGCAAAGGGGAAAACAGGCGGTAGAACCTGACTGACTCACTCACTTGGTCGAGTTGTGCTGCAATAGCAGTTCTCTGAAATTGACTTTCTTTGTGACTCTTTGCGGTTTTCGCGTCTTTGCGTTGAAATGCCTTTTGCTTTGCAATCGCAGCACGCGAATCACCGCACGAAAAAGGGTCGCGAGCGGAAGCCCGCACGCGACCCTGGCATTGGCAGCGGCGATCCGGACGTCAGAACTCAGTGATTGAACAGGAACTCTTTCGTGTTGATCAACGCCCAGATGATGTCTTCGTAGGCGGTCTTCACGTTGGGTTCGTGCTTCGCGATGTGAGCCATCGCGATCTTGAGTTCTTCCGCATCGGGCTCGCGAGAGTAGACCCAGCGATAGAGCTCCTTCAGACGCTCTTCGTGGTTGCGATCCTTTTCGGCAGCGAGCACCGCTCCGCGACCCGTGCCGCTGGCGATCTTGCTCTGAACTTCGTTGCTGTTGAGGAGGTGCAGGCTCTGGGCCAGATTGGCTTCCTGTGACCGCTCGCATTCGCAGGCGGTGTCGGCCTGCGGCTGGCCGAAGACCTTCAGGAAGTACGGTCCGACGGCCGGGTCGGGCAGCTGGATGGCGCGGGTTCCCGCCGGGAGGCCGGCGAAGTTCTCGCCCGTGTTCGTCACCTTGTGGAAGGCGTCATACAAGACTTCCGCCGTCAGCCGCTTCGGGTAGTAGCGGGAGAAGTTCTGCTTGTCCTTCAGGTTGTAGTCGTTCGGCAGCGAGCTGAGCTGGTAGGTGCTGGACCGGCAGATCGTCCGGACCAGTTCCTTCAGGTCGAAACCGCTCTTGATGAAGTGCTCGGAGAGGCGGTTGAGGAGTTCGGGATTCGACGGCGGGTTGGTTTCCCGCATGTCGTCTTCCGGCTCGACGATGCCGCGGCTCATGAAGTGCTTCCAATACCGGTTGACGACCGCCTTGGCGAAGAACGGATTCTTCGGGTCAGACATCCAGTCGGCCAGGAAGACTCGGGGATCGCGATCTGGAGCGATCTCGTATGGAGCGCTGCCAAGTCCGGTCGGCTTCTTATCCTGCTGCGACCGCGGGTTGCGGGCGGTGGCAAGGCCTTCGTTGTGGAAGATCCGCTTCTCGCGGACCTGCGGGTTGTTGACGCCGGTCAGGTTCTTCTTTCCGACCCGGCTGAAGAAGGCCGCGAAGCCGTAGTAATCGTCCTGGCTCCACTTCTCGAACGGATGATGGTGGCAGCGGGCGCACTGAATTCGGAGACCGAGGAAGAGCTGGGCGGTGTCTTCCACCTGCTCTTCAACCTGGTCGACTTCCCGATACCAGACCGTCGGAGGATTGACGCTCGAATCGCCCGAGGCCGTCAGGATGTTCCGCACGAACTGGTCGTACGGCATGTTCTGGTAGAGGGCTTCGCGGATCCACAGATAGAAGCTGTAGGTTCCTTCGGTGTCGACGGGCTGACGCTTCTTGTTCCGAAGGACGAGGTTCCACTTGTTGGCGAAATAGTCGGCGTAGGCTTCGCTGTCGAGCAGGCGATCGATCACCTTGTCGCGCTTGGCGGGATCCTGGTCGGCGAGGAATGCCCGGACTTCGCTCTCGCTCGGGATGGTGCCCGAAATGTCGACGTAGACGCGACGCAGGAACGTGGCATCATCGGCGACGGGCGACGGCGGAACGCCGAGGAGCTTCAGCTTGTTGACGACCGATTCGTCGACGAGGTTCTTGACCGGCGGCAGGGCGGTCATCTCGGCCCCGAGCGGAACCGTGGCGCGGAACGTCGAAACGGTTCCCTGGTAGCGGGCCATGATGGCCACTTCGCCGGCAAGGTCGAGCGTCTTGACGAGACCGGTGACCGACGACTCGGCCATCTCGGTGTCGTTCGGTTCGAAGAGGGCCATGCGGGTGACGTCTTCGGTCGTCCCGTCGCTGTAGGTGGCCATGACGGTAATCTGCTGCTGCGAGCCGCGGTCCATCAGCCGGCCTTCCGGCAGGCACTTGATGCCGGTGACGTAAGGATCGGTCTTCTGGCCGTACGGCATCCCCTGCTCGATCCAGCGGTAGATCATGCGGTATTCGTAGCTGCCGACTTCCATGCGCTTCCCGCCGCCGTGGGGCGACTTGCCGACCGGCTTTGTCAGCAGGAGGCTTTCGGACGGGGAGGTCGGGAAGAGGCGGCGGCCGCGGCCTTCCTTCACCAGGAACTCGTAGTCTTCATCCGGGTAGAAGCCAAGCAGCGACAGCTTGAAGCCGTTCTGACCGCTCGCCTTGCCATGGCATCCGCCGCTGTTGCAGCCGAGCTTGGTGAAGATCGGGACGATCTGGTTGGTGAAGTTGATCGGGATCTGGTTGGCGACCCCCACGACGTGAACCGGAAGCTCGGCCGCCTTGCCGTCGGCAGTGGCAACCTTCACCTTCACGTCCCCGTCCTTCAGCGGGGTGACCATGCCTGTCGCATCGATTTCGACGATGCCCGCTGGCTCGGCCACGTATTTCACCTGGTGGGTGAAGTCCCGCAACTGGCCAGTCGAGAAGACACCGGTGACGTACAACTGCTGGCGACCGTCACGGCCCCGCAGCGTGACGCCCTTGTTGTCGAGATTCGGTTCGATGCGAACCGAAGTCAGTTGGCCGGGGTCGCCCAGACCCTTCGGGGTGTTGGCGGCGACGGCGTGAGCCGAGCCAGCCAGGCACAAAGCCGCTGCAGCCCATGCAGAAAGCACAGGGGCCGCGAGCAAACCTCTCGACACTCCGTAACGCATGATGATCTCCCCGATACTGGCGGGTGGCGGTCGCTCGGACGGCTTGAAAGTTCCGAACTTCCCTGGGGCGGGTCGAGCGTGGCGAGGCGAGTGGAAGACTCGTGCCGGCTCGTGAAGGAGGCAAGGTCAGCGGATTGTGCGGGTTTTCCGCACGATCAATCGACAATACCGCAGCGTTTCACCAACTGCAAGGAGTTCGTGACGCTAAAACATATCAACAACCGTTCGAGTGTCAAGCAGGTGGAAAAGGACGGGAGGGATTGGAGGGAATATGCTGGCTTTGCGGTAGGTGCAATGGGTGAGTTCATCGGAGCAGGTGGGTTTCCTCTGTCAGATTTCATTCGCGCTGATTCGCGTCATTCGCGGGCCAGATCGGAAAAGGCATTTTGACCGCGAATGACGCGAATCAGCGCGAATAAGACAGAGGACGAATCTGTTCCCATGTCTGTCGAGTGGTTTCTCAATCGTAGCTTGCGGAGGCAAGTCGATTTGGCGTTGCGGGGATGTTCTTCCTCCATTTGCTTCGGCCTCGCCAGTTCGGGCCGTTGACGTCGGTCCGACGGAATCTTGAGATCGACAAGAGGCCGCGAGGTCCGGCGCACCGCTATTTCAATTGCGAAAGAAATTCCGCCACGCGGCTCGTTCCGCCCAGACTGAAACTGAGCACGATTCCGAAAGCAATCAGGTTCGCCGCGGGAAGGAAAAGGAGAGCGAAGGGCCAGCCGACAATCTTGAGGTCGGTCTGGCCGGCATGCGTTTCGGCGAATGTGGACGTGAGGTGGTAGCCGAGCGCCACCCCCAGGACGCCCTGCGCGGCGGGCTGCCACTCTTGCTTAAGGAAGGCCGAAACCAGCAGGACCGCCACGGCTGCCGTCGGAACGAAATAAGGAGCGATCGCGACGAGCCAGTTGCCGTCTCCTCGATAGTACATGCGGCCGCCTCGACTCCAGGTCGCCGAGAGTCCGGTGACGGGGTGAAGCGTCAGCAACGCGAAGAGGGCGTGCGTCAGTTCGTGCTCGAGCGTCGAGAAGAAGGTTCCGAAAGGGCGACGACGGAGCCACGCCCACCACAGTCCGAGGTAGCCCGCAAACCCGGCAACCAGCGGGAAAACCTTGATCGGCGATCCCAGCACCCCCTTCAGTTCACCCAGGAGGGCGAAGAAACATTTCGGCAGAAGGTACGCCGCGACGAGAGCGACGGGCCACTTCAGCAGGTTGACCCCTCGATCGACCCAGCGCGATGCCGCCAGAATGCGTGAGCCGAGAGTGCGGGACATTGATGCGTCGAGCGGGTTGCGTCAGTGGGAGAAGGCGAAGAGATGGAACCACGGAATACACGAAATACACGGAAAAAGGCAGGAACTTGAAAGACGCGCCTGCGCGGACAGGCAAGGACTGCGAACTTTACGACGAGAACCTGAAGACGCCTGGAAGGCAATTCCTTCTGATTTCTTTCCGTATGACTCACCTTCAAAATCTTCGCGCCACCCAAAGTTTCACGGCGTGCGAGACACCACGCAAACCGGGAAGAGGGATGAATGAGGAACCCAGGAAGGCAGGAACAGGACAGGGGAACAAAGAGAAACCTCGTGAAGTCCTGTGCAAGCTTCCATTTTCTTCGACGTTCCTGCGTTTTTTCCTGCCTACCCGGGTTCCTCATTCAATCCGTCCGACGAACCGCATTTGAGGAAAACCTCCGGCAACCTCAGCGGTCATTCTCTCTCATCCACTGGGTTGCGGGTCTCCCGCGCTGGGTATTCCGTGGTTCCTTCACTTCTCGGCCTTACGACAGGATGTCGTTGATCACGTGCCCGTGGACGTCGGTCAGGCGGCGGTCGATGCCGTTGTGTCGCCACGTCAGCCGCGTGTGGTCGATGCCCAGAAGATGCAGCATCGTCGCGTGCAGGTCGTAGCACATCGTCTTGCCTTCGGCCGTCTGATAGCTGAACTCGTCGCTCTGGCCGTGCGTGGCTCCCGCCTTGATACCCGCCCCCGCCAGCCATGTCACGAACGTTCCGCCGTTGTGGTCGCGGCCCACGGTCCCCTGCGTGAAGGGCATGCGGCCGAACTCGCTGGTCCAGACGACGAGCGTGTCCTCCAGGAGGCCGCGCTGCTTGAGGTCCTTCATAACGGCCGCAATCGGTTGATCGGCGGTGCGGGCGATGAAGGGAAGATCGTTGGGAATGTCCGAGTGGTTGTCCCAGTTCTTGGCGGCGCCCCCCATTCCGCTCCACACCTGCACGAACCGCACGCCGCGCTCGAGCATGCGGCGGGCGACGAGGCAGTTGCGGGCGAAGGGAGCGAGGTCGGGAGTCGTCATGCCGTAGGCGGCTTGCGTGGCCTCGGATTCCTGCGAGATGTCGAGGACGTCCGGGGCGCTCACCTGCATTTTGGCAGCGAGTTCGTACGACGCGATGCGGGCTTCGAGCCGTGAGTCGCCGGGGCGGTCGCGGAGATGGTCGGCGTTGAGTTCATCGAGCAGCCGCAATCCGTCCGATTCGCTATCGGCTGTAATTTCCTTGGCGAACTCGGGCGGGCGGATGTTGGCGATGGGGACGCGGGCGTTGGGGCGGATGATGACCCCCTGGTGAGCGGCCGGCAGGAACGCGGCGGAGAAGTTCCCCGCATTGTTGTAGGGAAGGCCGCGCGGATCGGGGAGCACGACGAAGGCCGGGAGTTCTTCGGTCAGGGTTCCCAGGCCGTACGAAATCCATGATCCCATCGCAGGGAAGCCTGGCGAGACGAAGCCGGTCGTCTGCATGTAGGCGCCGGGGCCGTGGACGTTGGTCTTGCTGGCCATCGCCATCAGGAAAGCCATGTCGTCGACGCAACCCGCCAGGTGCGGGAAGACACTGCTGACCCACCGCCCCGTCTGGCCGTGCTGCTTGAATTCGAAGGGGGACTTCATGATCGACCCGACCGTCCCGGTGGCCGAGGCGGCGATCCCGAAGTCGACCTTCTCGCCGTGCCGCTTCTCGAGGGCCGGCTTGTAATCGAACGTGTCCATCTGGCTGGCACCGCCATTCATGAAGAACTGAATGACGCGTTTTGCCTTCGCCTTGTGATGCAGGCCGCCCTTGAGATCGGCTCGCGGCTTGTCGCCGCCATACCCCTCGCGCCCGAGCAAGTGGGCGAGGGCCAAGCCGCCCAGGCCGCCGCCGGTCTGCCAGAGGAAGTTTCGTCTGGTGAGATCGATCATAGAGTCGACCAAAGGGGATCAAAGGAACGCGGACCGCAACCGATCTCAACGCGGGAAATCAGATCCACTTTTTTACCACGGAGTCGAGAATGCGGCTTCGCCGCACTCTCAATGATGAAAATGGGGTTGAGGCGGTTATGGTGGGGCGTGGCTGGTTCGCCGGGACACAGGTCGACAGTGACTGGCGCTTCGTGCCCGACA
>JADZEF010000158.1 GCA_020850695.1 Planctomycetaceae bacterium
GACCCTGCTTCGGTCACGGTCTGGGTCATGGAATCGGAATCGATATCCATGAAGGACCACGGCTGGCTGCAACATCGAAAGGTGAGTTGAAGGCGGGCATGGTCATCACGCTCGAGCCGGCGATTTACGAACCCGGCTTTGGCGGTGTGCGGATTGAAGATGATGTGCTGGTGACGCCGGACGGAGCCGAGTGGCTTTCGACGCTGCGAAAGGATTGGGAGTTCGCCGTCGGGCAATGACCGCGGCGAACCACGACGGATCGGCCTGGCCCCACGAGCGGGCGGGCTTCGACATTGATTGTCCAACCAAGAGGTTGTCCGCATATGGCTGAAGATTCTGCCGATCAGGGGAATCCGTTCGACCTCGAACGCGTCCGCACCCTGATGGAGATGATGGAGAAGCACGGGCTGACCGAGGTCAGCCTGAAGCAAGGGGACCAGCAGTGGAAGTTCCGCCGCGGTCCGGAGACGGTGCAGATGGTGGGCGGCCCGTCGTTCGCCATGCCGTCAATGCCGGCTGCCGCACCAGCCCCAGTTGCGGCGGCGAGTGCCCCGGCCGCCGCGGCTCCCGCCGCCGACCCGAATGCCGGGATGGCGCTTATCAAGAGCCCGACGGTTGGAACGTTCTACGCCGCACCGAGTCCGGCGGACCCGGCCTATGTGACGGTCGGATCGCGTGTGAGCCCGGACACGGTGGTGTGCCAGGTCGAAGCCATGAAGGTGTTCAACCAGATCGCGGCCGAGTGTGCCGGCACGGTCGCCGAGATCCTTGTCAAGAACGGCGACGCGGTCGAGTTCGGCCAGGTGCTGTTCCGCGTTCGTCCCGGCTGAGACACGCAACGTGAAATCCGAAGGTCGAAATTCAAATGCCTAAGGAAAACTAAAATTCAAAGGTAAAAAGTGGAAGGATTTCGCGAGAGCTTGTCTTGTGTGGGTGGAGCCGCTCTCTGCACTTTTTGACTTTTTGATTTCGACTTTCCTTAGGCCTTGGGTTTTCGACATTCGATCTTCTCTCCACCCGCCTTTCCCGCCTGCTGCTGACACCTCCCCCTCATGTTCCAGCGCATCCTGATCGCCAACCGCGGTGAGATCGCCCTGCGGATCATCCGCGCCTGCCGCGAAATGGGCATCGAGACGGTCGCCGTCTTCAGCGAAGCCGACCGCGGCGCTCACTACCTCAGCCTCGCGGATCAGGCGATCTGCATCGGCAGCGCTCCCGCGTCCGAGAGCTATCTGAAGATCGAGCGGATCATCAGCGCAGCCGAGGTCGGCAACGTGCAGGCGATCCATCCGGGCTACGGCTTCCTCGCCGAGAACGCCCACTTCGCCGAAGTCTGCCGCAGCTGCAACATCGAGTTCATCGGCCCCCCGCACGAGGCGATGCAGAAGCTCGGTGACAAAGTGAGCGCCAAAGCGATCGCCCGCGAAGCCAAAGTGAACCTCGTTCCCGGCAGCGACGGTCTCGTCGAATCCGAAGCCGAGGCGCTCGCGGTGGCCGATCGAATCGGCTACCCCGTCCTCATCAAGGCGACGGCCGGCGGCGGCGGCAAGGGGATGCGGGTCGCCCGCAACGACATCAACCTGAAGGCAGGCCTCAAGCAGGCCGCCCAGGAGGCGGAGAAGGCATTCAAGAACTCCGGCGTCTACATCGAGAAGTACGTCGAGGCCCCGCGGCACGTCGAAGTGCAGCTCCTGGGCGACCAGCATGGCAACATGCTTCACCTCTGGGAACGCGACTGCACGCTGCAGCGGCGGCACCAGAAGCTCGTTGAAGAGAGCCCGGCCCCGACGCTTCCCCTGGCTGTCCGCGAAGACATCTGCAAGGCGGCCGTCCGGCTGGCGAAGACCGCCAACTACTGGAACGCGGGCACCTGCGAGTTCATCGTCGACAAGAACCACCAGTTCTACTTCATCGAAGTCAACGCCCGCATCCAGGTCGAGCACCCGGTGACCGAGCTTGTGACCGGCATCGACCTGATCAAGTCGCAGATCCGGGTTGCCGCGGGTGAGCCGCTCGACATCAAGCAGCGGAACATCGCCGCCACGGGCTGTGCGATCGAGCTCCGCATCAACGCCGAAGACCCGGACAACGGCTTCCGGCCGAGCCCCGGCAAGATCACCAAGCTTCGCATTCCCGGCGGGCCCGGCATCCGGTTCGACTCGCATGTGCATGAAGGCTATGTCATCGGTCCGAACTACGACTCGATGATCGGCAAGCTGATCGTGCACCGGGCGAACCGCGCGGAAGCTTTCGCCACGATGAAGCGCGCGCTCGACGAGTTCGTCCTCGAAGGCATCAAGACGACCATTCCGCTCGCCAAGAAGATTTTCCGTCACTCCGCCTTCATCGAAGGGGACGTCGACACGACCTTCATCGAGCGGACATTTTGAGCGCCGGCCCGCGCTCGGGTACGATGCACGGAAAGGCAATTTCAACGCAAAGACGCAAAGGTCGCGAAGAAACGCAAAGGAAAACGAAGAGGATATTGTCTCAGGAGAAGCCGAAAACGCACCCACTTCTCCTGAATTCTTTGCCAGACGATACTTCGTTCCATCGCTCTTCCGTTTTCCTGACCTCTGTCTTACCTTTGCGTTTCTTTGCGGTCTTTGCGCCTTTGCGTTAAAAGTCTCCTGTCTTCCGTTTCGCGAATTCAAGCACGAGTAGAGCCATGATTGTCGGCATGTTGACTGGCGGGGGCGACTGCCCGGGGTTGAATCCCGTCATCCGGGGGGCCGTTCGCACCATCATCAATGCCGGCGGACGCGTGCTGGGCCTCCTCGAAGGCTGGCGCGGCGCTATCGAAGGGAACACGATCGAGCTGACGATCGAGAATACCGACGGCATCATCGATAAGGGCGGAACGATGCTCGGATCGTCCCGCACCAACCCCTACAAGAAGGCCGAGACGGTCGACAAGCTGATCGAGACATTCAAGCGGCTCGAACTCGAATCGCTCATCGCGATCGGCGGGGACGATACCCTCGGCGTGGCCAGCAAGCTCTTCAGCGAACGCGGAGTCAACACCATCGGTTGCCCGAAGACGATCGACAACGACCTGAGCTGCACCGACGTGACGTTCGGCTTCGACACGTCGATCAACATCGTGATGGAAGCCATCGACCGCATCCGCACCACGGCCGAGTCGCATCGCCGCATCATGGTGGTCGAGACGATGGGCCGGCACGCGGGGTGGATTGCCTGCTACTCGGGCATGGCGTCGGCCGCCGACTACATCCTCGTCCCCGAGGTGGAAGTCGACCTGCAGAAGATGTGCGACACTCTCGCCGCCCGCCGCAAAGCCGGCAAGAAGTATGGAATCGTCGTCGTCAGTGAAGGAGCCAAACTGGCGAAGGACGACACCTTCATTACCAAGGACGCCGAGATCGACGATTTCGGCCACGTGAAGCTCGGCGGCATCGGCGAAATGATCGCCGACGTCATCGAGAAGCGGGTGGGCGTCGAAACGCGGTGCGTGACTCTCGGCCACATCCAGCGCGGCGGCCCCCCCAGCGCCTACGACCGCGTCCTGGGAACGCGGCTCGGGATCCATGCGGGGCGGCTGGCCGTGAAAAAGGAGTACGGCAAGATGGTCGCCCTGCGGGGAACGAACATCGTCTCGGTCCCGCTGGCCGATGCGGTCGGAACGATGCGAACCCTTGATCCCGCAGTCCTCGACGAGGCGGAAGAGTTCTTCAAGAAGCCGCGGTGAAGCATCCCACTCCAAGCCACAAGCGAACCCGCTTGTGGCTCTTTTTTTGTATCAAGAGGAACGACACTCAGCTTCCTTTCCGAGCGGACGATCGATGAGCACCGCACTCCGAATCACACTCGACGAATACCACCGGATGATCGAACAAGGTGCATTCGTCGGAACGCGGCGCGCCGAACTCATTCATGGAGAGATCATCGAAATGAGTCCGATCGGAACGGGGCATGCTGGAACAGTGACCGAACTTGGCGAGTGGAGCGTCGACAACGCTCCGCGAGGGTCAGTCCAGGTTCGCGTCCAACAGCCGATCACGATTCCAGAAGCCGCCAGCGAACCCGAGCCAGACCTCGCCTGGGTCAACCGTAAACCCTATCGGACATCGCATCCCCGTGCGGCGGATGTGCTGCTTCTCGTCGAAGTCGCCGAGACCAGTCTGCAATACGACCGCAACACCAAGGGACTGCTCTATTCAGCCGCGGGCATCGAGGACTACTGGATCGTCAACATCCCGGCGCGGCGCATCGAGGTTTACCGTCGCCCGACATCCGAGGGATATCTCGAAGTGATTTCCTACGGCGAAAGGGAGACGTTCACGTCGCTCCGCTTTCCCGAGATCCGCCTGGAAGTCGCGCGATTGTTCGCGGCCGTCGATGGGGAGTGATTCGCAGCAGGCTCTCGACAGTTGCCGCCGCGAGCGAATCCATCCCATGCGATAAGCAAGGATGTGGCCGCGCAAGGGCACAATGGCACAAGTCTGAACGGCGGACAGTCTGTAACCATCGCTATCGTCCATCAACTTCCTTCGACGATTCTGTGTCATTTGTGCGTTCTTGCGGCCCGATTGGCTCGCCGCCTTTCTACCAAACCGGAGACGTCCGATGCGCTTCGCGATCGTCCCCCTGTTGCTTTGTCTTGTGAGCCCGATCGCGGCCCGGGCTGATGACGAGACGATTCCGCCTCCGCCGCCGGACCAGTTCGGTTATCCCGGAAACATTGGCCCGTCGCGCGGCTGGTACGTCTGGCACAAGTACAACCCGCACCGTCGCGAAGTCGAAGTCAGCCGCGATCCGCCCGGCGAGAACTGGACGGCGAAGGTCCTGCCGTGGTGCACCACGTATCGCTCTCAGTCCTACGGAGCGCTTCCCGAAGAACTTCTCCCGGGCGAGCGGGTGAACGTCTTCTTCAACCCCGACGGGAAGTCGAAGTGGGGATACGTCGTCCATTTTCAGGACGAGTTGAGCCAGATGCGGGGACATAACCATGCCTGGCAGGTTCGCGAGGTCGAGCCGGGCGACCGCTGGTTCCGCGCCAGCCTCTGGATGGGAAATGAGAAGAAACTCTCCGACGACGTCTGGTCCTTCTGGATCGATATTGACTGCGAGAAGTGGATCGGCGGGAAGCGGGTGGAAACCTTCCCGCTCAAGGTCGACGATCACTTCTGGATGACGTGGGTCTGGCAGAACGGACAGCGCGTGGTGAAGCGGATCGTCGATGCCGAGAGCTGCGAGACGCTGAAGAAGCAGCAAGAGGCGCGGACCCGCTGGCGGCTGATCGACGATGGTATTCCGGGAATCGCCAGAGAGACCAAGGGGGACGCCGCAAAGCTCTTGATCTATTCGACCTACTGGTCGCAGGCGCGACAGTTCAAGCCGGGAATGTCTGTCGAATTGCTCCCCGGAAACTTCCGTGAACTTGCCAACGCCAGCGTGGGAGCGAAAGCGACGATCGAGTCGGTGAAGTTTGGCGGAACGTACGGCTCCGGTCCGACCGACGTCTCGATCAAATTCGCGTCGCCGGCCGGCGCGTTTCGAGCCATGTTCCAGAAACCTGACGCGCCGATTGTGCTTCGAGTGCTGCCAGGGCCGTCGGAGCAGGCGGCACGGTCGCTGCTGATCGCCGCGGCCAATGCCAAACCCGGCGAGGATCCCGGAACGCTGTCGCCGGCGACGCTCGACGGCTGGAACAAGATCCTCGAGACCGTGACCGATGCCGAGCTGAAGGCAAAATTGACGGCTCTCGTTCCCGAATTGAAAGAGGCCGCGCTGCGGCGAATCCAGCGAAAGTTGCTCAATCCGGCCATCGAAGCGGGCTGGGGCACCGTCGAGATGGTTGCGGGCGGTCCCGAGTGGCTTCGCGACATGGTCGGCAACGCCGCAATGCAGGTCTTCGACCGGGTTCAGGTCGTCGATCTCTTCGACAAGCGGATCGTGGCCAAGAGCGGCAAGCGGACGGTCGAGGCAACCGATGCCTGGATCGCGCGGCTCAAGAACCTCCCCGACATCGATTACCTCGAACTCGCCAGCACCGCGGTCACCAACGAGGGAATGAAGACGGTCGGCACGCTGAAGTCGCTGACCCGGTTGAGCGTCACGCTGACCGACGTCGATGGAAGGGGAATCGCCGAGCTGGCGGGGCTGACGAACATGCGGCGGATCAGCGTCGCTTCGTCGAGGTCCATGGGGGAAGGCTTCGCCGCGCTCAAGCCGCTCACGAAGCTGGAGAACCTCAACTTCCACAGCTGCCTGGTGAACGACGCAGGGCTGGCGGAGGTCGGGACGCTCTCGCAACTGGAGCGGCTGGAGATCGTGCACACGAAGTTCACCGATGCGGGGGCGAAGCACCTGGCGGGGCTCACGAACCTCCGGCGATTGCAGATCGGCAGCCGCGAGGCGACCGGGGCGTCGGTCGAGTTTATCAAGGGGCTGCCGATCCGCGAGCTCGATCTGCATGACGGGCAGGCGAGCGATGTCGGGCTCGAACATGCGTCGGCCATCGGCTCGCTCCGCATTCTGCGAGTCTATGGACCGGTGACCGACAGCGGCGTGGCTCATCTCGCCCGGCTTGAGAAGCTCGAACAGTTGGTCCTGAGCCACGCACCCATCACCGATGCGGGGTTGGAGGCGCTGCATGGCCTGAAGCGTCTCACGAACGTCGATCTCACCGGCTGCAAGGTCACTGACGACGCGGTCGCCGCCTTGAAGGCGGCCGTTCCCGGCGTCGTCGTCAAGCGCTGAATCGGCCGGCCGGTCGTGGCGCTGGTTTCGATCGTATCGGTCCTTCGGCGCGGCGAACCTGGATTGCCGCAGCGCAAAAGTATTGGTCTGTCCTACGTTCCGCTGGCATAATCGAAGCATCCCCGCCCAATCCAGCGGTCAACATGATCGGGCACGGGGGTGTGCGCTCGCCGAACGGCCACCACCATGCTGGGCTCCGGAGACGACGGACCCTCGCGATCGGGCCACGGTGGAGGCAGCTCGACTGGATTTCTGGAAAACCGCCGAAATCGCATGAAGAAAACGGCGGTTCGATCGTTGCCGCCCTCGATGATTCTCTCTCGAAGCTCCTGACGTCGTCCTTCGATTCTGGTGAACGTCATGCGGATTTCGCCGACGCCAATTCCCGTGCAGTCCGTCCTGCTCCGCGCCGCATCGACCCTGGTCGTCGCGATCCTGGCCGCGGCGACGACGCTCGGTCCCGTCATCGCCTCGGCAGACGATGCGGCGCCACCGAAGAAAACCGGCCGCGGAGAAAAGTACGCCTTCCTCGTCGGCGTCCGCGAGTACGACAAGAACGAACTCCGCGAACTGCCGTATTCCGAGCGCGACGTCGAAGAGTTGTCGAAGGTCCTCATCGATTCCGGCTATCGCCCGGAGAATGTCGTCCTGCTGACGCAGAAAGAAGGCGCCCGCAAGGCGCGGGCGTTGCCGATGGCGGAAAACATCCGCCGCGAATTGAAGCTGCTGATCGACAACCGCGACGAGTCGGACACGATCCTCGTCGCCTTCGCCGGGCACGGCGTCCAGTACCAGGGGAAGGACGAGAGTTATTTCTGCCCGATGGATGCGCGGCTCGCCGACAAAGAGACGCTGATCTCGCTGGCAACCCTGTATGAGCAGCTCGGAAAGTGCAAGGCCCGTGTCAAGGTCCTGCTCGTTGACGCGTGCCGCAACGATCCGCGATCGGACAACTCGCGTTCGCGGCAGGAAGTCTCTCTCGAAAGCGTCACTCGCCCGCCTCAGAAGGAGCCCCCCAGCGGATTGATCGCGTTCTACAGTTGCTCGGGGGGCCAGCGGGCGTTCGAGAACAATCGGCTCCAGCATGGCGTCTTCTTTCACTTCGTGATCGAGGGACTGAAGGGGAAGGCCGACATCGAGGAGACGCGGCAGGTCGATCTCGACAGCCTGATCGCCTTCACCCGGAAGCGCGTCGAAGCCTTTGTCCGCGCTGAATACGGAGTCGAACAGATTCCGCAGGTGAAGGGGCAGGTCTCGGGCGTCCTGCCGTTGGTCTCGCTCAACAGCCCATCGTCTTATCTTGCGCGCGGGCAGGCGCTGCGCGAGGCGAAGCAACTCGACAAGTCGCTGGCCGAACTGAACGAGGCGCTGCGGCTCGATCCGAAGCTCGCGGCCGCCTACTTCGAGCGGGGCCGCACCTGGGCCAACAAGCGGGACATCGAACGCGCCCTCGAAGACTTTGATGCCGCGGTCCGGCTCAGCCCGAAGGACGGCAAGTTTCTGGCGTGGCGGGGGACTGCCAAAGGTGTGCTCGGGCAGATCGACGGAGCGCTCGCCGATGCGAAGCAGTCCGTCGAACTCGATCCGAACTCGCCCGATGCCTGGGAGGGGCTTGCGAACTGGAAAAACGAGCGCGGCGACTTCGCGGGTGCGCTGGCCGATGTCAACGAGGCGATCCGCGTCGATCCGACGTTCGAATGGAGCTATGCGACCAAGGCGTACGCCCTGATGGGCCTGGAAGAGAACGAGAAAGCGGTGGCCGAGGCGACCCGCGCCATCCGCATGAATCCCAAAGAAGACGCGCACTTCGTCACGCGGGCCTACTGCTATCTTCAGTCAAACGAACTGGACCTCGCTCTGGCCGATGCCGAGCAGGCGATCAAGCTGGCGGCCATGGCCGATGCGGCCTATGCCGTCCGGTCGAACGTGCATGTCGCAAGGAAGGACTTGAAGCGCGCCGTGGCGGATGGCGAAGAGGCCGTGCGGATCAATCCCAAGGGTCCGAGTGGTTGGAACAATCTCGGCTACGCCCGTCGCGAGCAGGAGGACTACGAAGCGGCGATCCGCGATTTCAGCGAGGCGCTGCGGCTCTTTCCTCCCTATCCCAGCGCTCTTCAGAACAGGGCGATTTCCCATTACTACCTTAAGCAATACGACGAAGCAATCGCCGATTTCGACGCTTCGCTGAAGCTGCTGCCAAACGATGCGAACACGATCTCGTGGAAGATCGACACCCTGCGAGAGAAGGAGGATTACGCCGGATCGCTGGCTGTCGCCGACGCCGCCCTGAAAGCGCACGAGTCCGCCGCGACGCTATGGAATCAGCGCGGCCTCACCCATCAAGCGATGGAAAACGTCGAAAAGGCGCTCGCCGACTTCGACAAGGCGATCATGCTGGCGCCAGACTCCGGCGAATACCTCGTGAACCGCGCCCGGGCGCGGCAGGCGTCCCAGGACCTCGACGGAGCCCTTGCAGACTTCGCCGCCGCCGTGCGTGTCGAGCCGAAGAACTACCATGCGACGAACGAACGCGGACTCATCTTTCAGGAACGCGGAGAGCACGAACGGGCCGTCGAAGAGTTCACCGCATCGCTCAAGGTGAAGAAGGATCCAGTGGTGCTGCACAACCGCGCGAGTTCCTTCCAGTCGATGAAGCGGATCGACGAAGCCCTCCAGGACCTGGGCGAAGGGATTGAACTCGATCCGAAGAACCCGGAGCGACTGACCGAGCGGGCCGAGGCCTTGATTGCGGCGGGGAAGTTCGACAAAGCGCTGGCGGACTACGGTGCGGCGATCCGCCTGGAACCACAGAACGCCCGGTGGTACGCCGCACGCGGCGAGGCGCTGCGGGGGGAAGGGCGATACGATCCGGCCATCGCCGACTTCACCGTCGCGATGAACTTCGACGAGAAGTCGATGGAATACGTCAACGGCCGCGGGCTCGCGAAGTTCTCGAAAGGGGACTACATCGGCGCTGCCTCCGACTTCGGACTCGCGATTACCCTGGCCCCGGAGGATGCCGGCCTTTGGGCCAACCGTGGCGACGCGTACTACAATGCCGAGAAATACGACGAGGCGATTGCCGATCTGAGGAAGTCTCTTGAGATCGAACCGGGGCACGCGGCGCGCCTCTTGAAGCGGGCGTCGGTCTACATGGACCAGAAGAACTACGCGGCGGCGCAGGCAGACTGCAACGCCGTTCTGAACGCCGATCTCAAGAACCACGAAGCGTGGAATCTGCGCGGACGGATCAAGCGTCGGGCCGAGGACTACAAGGGAGCCATGGAGGACTACAACGAGGCGATCCGCCTCGACCTCAAGAACGCGACCTACTGGAACAATCGCGGCGTCCTGTGGCTGGATCAGAACGAACCGGCCAAGGCGCTGCTCGACTTGGACTATGCGGTCCGCCTCGCCCCTCAGGACGTGCAGTTCCTCGAGAATCGAGCGGATGCTCATCAGCAGTTGGGGAACAGCGAGCAGGCCGAAGCCGATCTGGCACAGGTGCGGTTGCTGAAAAAGTGATTCCCCACAACCAGCACTCCATGGCGGCTCGCCGGGACAGGGTGACACGATGATGCTCTGCTTCGACGAGACTCCTCGTCGCTTTCAGTACCGCATCGTGGCCGTGGCGCTGCACGAGGGGCGGGTCCTGCTGCACCGGGGAGACGACGACGAATTCTGGTCCCTCCCCGGCGGACGGGCCGAGCAGGGAGAGACGTCGGAAGAAACCCTCGTCCGCGAGATGCGCGAAGAATTGGCGACGGAAGTTTCCCTCGTCAGGCCATTGTGGTTCGTCGAGAACTTTTTCGCGTACCAGCACCGCGCTGTCCATGAGATCGCTCTCTACTTCCTGGTGCAACTGCATCGCGACTTCCCTCATTTCGCTCCCGATGCGACCTTCCGCTGCGCCCAGCCATCCGAACCATTCACCTTCCGATGGTTCCCGACCGATCGAGAAACCCTCGCTGGCCTCCCGCTTCTGCCGTCCTTCCTTCAGGAAGAGCTCTCACGTCTTCCGGAGCGTCTCGAGCACCGGGTGCATCGAGACGATCCACGGGGCTGGTCCGGCTGAGCCGCCCAATGGCTGCCGCCGACGTCGCCTCTTTCCTGTGGTGAGTCGCGACGTCCGCCCGTGAAGCCTCTCGCGACGATGAATTCGCGACGAGGTCTCAAGTCGCTGGACAGCGCGCCAACGTCACTGTAAAGAATTGGCGTAGAAACAATCGCAGGGATCCCCACCGCAAGACGGGGAGGGGGGAGTTTTTTGTTTCGGTCGATCCAAGTTGTTTTCCTCGCGTTCAGAGAGTTCGATCACCCATGCCTGATACCTCTACCGCACCCCCGCCCACTTCGGGGGCGATGATCGAGGCGGCCGGGCTCTGCAAGTACTATGGTCCGTTCGCCGCGGTGCAGAACGTCACGTTCTCGGTCCCCCGCGGTCAGGTCGCGGCGTTTCTCGGCCCGAACGGGGCAGGGAAATCGACCACGATGAAGCTGCTGACGGGCTTCCTGGCCCCGTCGTCCGGCACCGCTTACATCGGCGGCTACGACGTTTCGCAGGACCGGATTGCGGCGAGCCCGCTCGTCGGCTACCTGCCTGAAAATGGGCCCCTCTACAACGAGATGACGCCGGTCGCGTTCCTCAAGTATCTCGGGGACGCGCGAGGGCTGTCGGGGGGCCGGCTGAATCAGCGGCTGGAGTACGTGGCCGATCAATGTTCGCTTCGGGAAGTGTGGCAGAAGCCGATCGGCAAGTTGTCGAAGGGGTTTCGGCAGCGGGTCGGGATGGCCCAGGCCCTGTTGCACGATCCCGACATTCTCATTCTCGACGAACCGACGAGCGGTCTCGATCCGAACCAGGTTCACGGCGTGCGTGAATTGATCACGTCGCTGGGCAAGACGAAGACCATCCTGCTCTCGACGCACATCCTGCGGGAAGTGCAGGCGGTCTGCTCGCGGGTCATTCTGATCAACGAAGGCCGCGTCGTGTTCGACGGCCCGGTGAGCGGCATGGGTTCCGGAGACGACGCGATGGAATCGTCGTTCCGCAAGCTGACGATCGCCGGCTGACCGGCCGGGTTCGTGTCTGGCCACCGCATCACGTGATATCCACCGCAACCGCGGATTCGACAGGAGTGGACGAGCCATGGCGGCTTCGCAAGTGTTATTTGCCATCGTTCTGCTGCTGATTCTGGCGGGGGGCGTCTTCGCCCTCGTCAGCTACAGCCGCGTCATCCGCGCGGTGTTTCTGCGGAACGTTCTGAGCTACTTCTCGGGACTGCTAGGGTACCTGTTCATCGTCGCGTTCGTGACGGCGGCGGGCATCCTCGCGTTCCCGATGCAGTTCTTCACCGATAACCAGCTCAACCTCGACCATCTCAGCGAGTGGTATCCGCTGCTGCTGCTGTTCATCGTCCCGGCGATTACGATGACGGCGTGGTCGGACGAGCGAAAACTGGGGACGGATGAAATCCTGTTCACGCTCCCCGCCCGCGATTGGGAGATCCTCACGGGCAAGTACCTTGCGGTGCTGGCGGTCTACACCATCTCTCTCGGGTTCTCGCTGCTGCTGTGGGTCTGGTACGCCTGGCTCGGTTCGCCCGACTGGGGCTCGATGTTCAGCACCTACCTCGGTTACTGGCTGGCCGGGGCGGCGCTGCTGAGCGCAGGCATGTTCGCCTCGTCGCTCACGAACAGCGCGACGGTGGCTTATGTGCTGGGTGCCGTGCTGTGTGCCGTGCCGGTCTTCATCGGATGGGCGGCCCCGTCGAGCGACTTCCTGCAGGGCTTCACGCTGGCGGAGCGCCTTCGCGACTTCAGCATGGGAACGATCCCGCTGACCGGCGTGCTGTACTTCGTTTCATTCACGGCCTTCATGCTCTATCTCAACCTGGTGGTCATCAGCCGGCGGCACTGGTCTGCGAACCAGGAGACGGCGATGGGCGTGCAGTTCGCCATCCGTACGCTGGCTCTGCTCGCGGCCCTGATCGGGCTGAACGTGATGGCGACGCACGGCGCCGCCCGGGCCGACATGACGAAGGCCCGCCTTTTCACCTTGAGCCCCGTAACGACCGAGATGATCGCCAAGATCCCAGCCGATCGGCCGGTCGAAATCCAGGCTTTCATCAGCCCCCGCGTCCCGCACGAATACCTGCCGACCCAGAAGCAACTCCTTGGCTTGCTCCGGGAGTTCGGCCGCCTGGGAGGTTCGCGGGTCAATGTCCGGATCGTCGACATCGAGCCGTTCAGCGCGGAATCGGACGAAGCGAAAAGCTACGGCATTACCGCCGAAACGGTGCAGACCGAGGTGGATGGAAAATTCTCGGTCGAACACGTTTACATGGGGGCCCGCATCTCTTCGGCAACGGATGAGGTTGTCGTGCCGGTCTTCCGCCCCGGAACCCCGGTTGAATATGAATTGACCCGCTCGGTGCGGACGGTTTCGAAGGACAAGCGATTGACGGTCGGCGTGCTGACGACCGACGCCCGCGTGATGGGCATGTCGAATGAATGGCGGATCGTGACCGAGCTGAAGAAGCAGTACAACGTCGAAGAGGTCTCGCCCGACAGCGCGATCGATGAGAAGAAATACGACGTGCTGGTCGCCGTGCTTCCCTCGTCACTGACGACCCCGCAACTGACCAATCTGGTCGACTACGTCAAGAAGGGGCGGCCGACACTGGTTTTCGACGATCCGTTCCCCCTCAGCATCGGCGGCGGGTTCGGCGCTACCGCCTGTCCGCGGCAACAGAAGCCCCGTCCCGGAGGGATGTTCGGCGGCATGGGAGGCCCGCCGCCGGAACCGAAGGCGGACGAGGGCCGGCTCACGCCGCTGCTGAAGGAACTGAACCTCGCGTGGGACAACGGCGAGATCGCATGGGATTCGTTCAACCCGCACCCGCGGTACGAATCGGCTCCGAAGGAATACCTCTTCATCACGCCTAAGAACGGCGTCAAGACCGCGATCAGCCCGGACAGCGACATCACCAGCGGCCTGCAGGAAGTCCTTTTCTTCTACGCGGGCACGCTCCGGCCCCGGTCGGACAGCGACTACAACTTCGAGCCCCTGTTCCGAACCAGCAAAGAGAACTCGGGGCTGCTGGAATGGGATGAATACTCGACCGACAGCTTCGGCGGGATGGGCATGGGAATGCAGATGGTTCGCGTTCCCAAGCCGAATCCCCCACATGTCCCGCAGAATACGGCCCACGTCCTCGCGTACCACATCCAGTCGAAGAAGGACAAAGGGGTCAACGTCGTCTTCGTGGCCGACGTCGACTGCATCTCCGACACCTTCTTCCAGCTCCGCGAGCGCAACGACGCCCAGCTCAACTTCGACAACATCATTTTCGTGCTGAATGCAGTTGATGTGCTGGCCGGAGACAAGTCGTTCCTCGAGCTCCGCAAGCGTCGCCCGGAGCTTCTGACAATCGAAGCGTTCGAGCGGCGGACGAAGCAGTACGAAACCGATCGCCGCAAGCGGGAGAAGGAGGCCGACGACGAAGCGAAGGCCGCCGTCGAAAAGGCGAAGGAGCGGTTCAAGAAGGAACGCGACCGCATCGAGGCCGACACGACGATCGACGAGCAGACCAAGCAGATCATGATCCGCACCGTTCAGCAGACCGAAGAGCGCCGGATCAAGGTCGAGAGCGAGATCATCGATCGCGACAAGCAGGAAAAGGTGGAGAAGATCAAGAACGACATGCAGCGGAACGTCCGGGCCGAGGTCAACCGGTTGCGGGCGATGTCGATCGCGACGCTCCCGCTGCCGGCGCTCATTCTGGGAGCCGTCTTCCTCATCCTGCGGTGGCAGGCCGAGACCAGTCACATCAAGTCCGAGCGGCTCGTGAAAAAGCCGTGAGGCTGTCCAACGAATAAAGAAAAGCCTTCAACGCAAAGGCGCGAAGTACGCGAAGGAACGCAAAGTATCACCAAGGGAATTTGAGACTTTGGTTCTGATGCCTGCATTCCCTTTGCGTTTCTCTGCGGTCTTTGCGCCTTTGCGTTAAAATGCTTCTCGCCTCGTGCGAAGGAATAGAGTGATGAAAGAGATCAGCCGGACGATCGCCTTTGTTGTCGTGGCCGCGGTCAGCGTCCTCGGGGCGGCCGGGATGCATTGGGCCTCGCGTCCCAAGGCGTCCGCGGAGTTCGCCGACGTCAGCAAGCCTTTCTATCCCGACTTCAAGAACCCGCTCGAAGCGAAGGGGCTGAAGGTCGCCGCGTTCGATGAAGACACCGCCTCGATCAAGGAATTCGAGGTGGTGTTCAAGGACGGCAAGTGGCGTATCCCGTCGCACCACGATTACCCCGCGGACGGCGCCGATCGCCTGGCGAAAACCGCGGCCTCGGTCATGGAAATTACGAAGGACGCCCTCGCGAGCCCGCGGACCAGCGATCATGCCCGGTTCGGCGTGCTCGATCCGCTCGACGAGGAATCGACCGCGTTGAAGGGGCGCGGCCAGCGGATCACGATCACCGGAGAGAACGGAGCCGTCCTCGCCGATTACATCATCGGAAAAAAGGTCGACAAGCGGGATGGGTATTACTACGTCCGTAATCCCAAGGAAAACCAGACCTACCTGGCGCGGGTCGAAATCAGCCTCTCCACGAAGTTCGCCGACTGGATCGAGTCGGATCTGCTGAAACTCGACGCCGACAAGCTCGTCGAAGTGGACGTCGAGAAGTATTCGATCGACCGCACGGCGATGCGGATCGTCAATCCCGAGCGGAGCAAGCTGACTCGGACGAGCTTCAGCGATCCGTGGAAACTGGAAGGGCTCAACGAAGAGACCGAAGAACTGAAGGCCGACGAGGTCCGATCGCTGGTCAGCAACCTCGATGACTTGAAGATCGTCGGCATCCGGTCGAAGCCAGCCGGATTGCGTCCGGACCTCAAAATCGATTCCAAGATCGCGCGGAATCCGATCGCTCGCACCCAGCTGATGAACAGCCTGGTCGACAAGGGGTTCCTGCCGGTCGAGGATCAGGACGGCAACCCGCGGCTCGTCTCGACCGAAGGGGAAGTCATCGCTTCGACGAGCGAGGGGGTTGAATACGTCCTGCACTTCGGCGAAGTCTTCACCGGCAGCGACATGGAGATCGAGTCGGGCTTCGCGAAGGAAGACGATTCGGAAAAGAAGGACGGAGAGCAGAAGTCGGACGAGAAGGCCGCCGACGCGAAGAAGGCCGACGGCGAGAAGTCGGAAGACGCGAAGGACGAAGCGGACGCGGACTCGACGGACAAGAAAAAGGAAGGACTCAAGAAGAGTCGCTACCTCATGGTGCTGGTCCAGTTCGACGAGAGCCGTCTGGGCCCCGAACCGGTGAAGCCGGAGAAACCGGAACCGGGCGAACCCGCCGAGGCGAAGTCGGACGCGCCGAAGGAAGGGGCCGAGGAAAAGAAACCGGACGAAAAGAAAGCCGACGAGAAAAAGCCAGACGAGAAAAAGCCAGACGAGAAAAAGCCAGACGAGAAAAAGCCAGACGAGAAAAAGCCAGACGAGAAAAAGCCAGACGAGAAGAAATCGGAGGAAGGGGCTTCGTCGGGCGATGAGGACGAGCAGGACGACGCGGCATCTGACGCGAAGAAGGACGAAGCGAAGGCCGAGAAGAAGCCGGGCGCCGCTAAGGAAGACGAGAAAGCCGCGACTGACAAGCCGGCCGATCCGAAGCAGGCAGAGAAGAAGGATCCGGCCTTTGAAGCGCGGATGGCGAACTATCAGCGCGACCTGGAGAAATATGAAAACGACGTGAAACTCCGCGACGAGAAGATCGCGGAAGGCCGCAAGAAGGTCGATCAGCTCAACAAGCGGTTCGGAGATTGGTACTACGTCATCTCGGCAGAAAGCTTCGACAGTCTGCGGTTGTCGCGGGCGGCGCTCGTGAAGCCGAAAGCCAAGCCCGAGGAAGCCAAGCCGGAGGACGGCAAGCCGGGTGATGCAAAGCCGGACGAGAAAAAGCCTGAGCCGAAGGAAGAGGGAGCGGCGGCCGCTGAGACTCCGGCCAAGCCGGACCCGATGAAGGACCAGAAAAAGTCCGAAGAAAAGAAGGCGGAAGAGAAAGCCAAGAACGAGTAGTTCGCGGTTCCCGCCTGGAAGACGGCGTGGCCGTCGGCGGCGGTACTGGGTAGAACGTGATTGCGTGTTCCGCTGATATTTTCCATCGATCGCTTTCGGTCCTGCCATGCCGCTTTCTTCCGAATCGACACCCGTGCTGAACCGTTTGCGGGCGGCGGTCGATTTGACGCGGCAGGCGGCGACCGGCATTCTCAGCCACTACGGTCGGCCGGACCTTGCGGTCGAGCGGAAGCGGGACCGTTCGCCGGTGACGGCGGCGGATCGAGGGGCGGAGGAATTCCTAAGCGGCGCCTTGCGCGACGCCTTTCCCGGAGACGGTGTGCTCGGGGAGGAGTTTGGAGAGGTCGCTTCGACAAACGGGTTTCGCTGGATCCTGGACCCGGTGGACGGGACCAAATCCTTCGTGCATGGCGTCCCGCTTTTCGGCACGCTGGTGGGATTGGAATACAACGGGGCCATGGTCGCCGGCGTCTGTCGCATCCCGGCGCTGGACGAGGTGGTTTATGCGGCCATCGGCCACGGAGCCTGGTGGCAGATCAAGGAGGGGGAGCCGCGCCCCGCCCGTGTCTCCAACGTTTCGAAGTTGGAAGAATCGGTCCTGTGTTTCACCGAGGTCGAAGGCTATCTGCAGATCGGGCGGATGGACGCGTTTGACGTGCTGTGCCGCCGGGCTCACATGGTCCGCGGATGGGGGGACTGCTACGGTCACATCCTGGTCGCAACCGGACGGGCCGAGGTCATCGCGGATCCGATCACCAATGCGTGGGACGTGGCGGCCCTGTATCCGATTCTGAAGGAAGCGGGCGGGAGCTGCACCAACTGGGACGGCAGCTCGAACATTCATGGCGGGAGCGGAGTTTCGGTCAACGCCGCGCTGCGCGACGAAGTTCTCGCAATCCTGCGAAAGCCTTGACCGGCTTCACGCCCAAACCTCCCGCCCCAGACAAACCGCCCGCCCGCCGCGAAATACAAAAAGCCGCTCCGTCCGGAAACCGGAGGGAGCGGCTTTGATGTCGTCATCGATCGAGGCAGCGGCTTCCGCGGAATGCCTGAACCAATCCGCCGGAGCTCTCGAACCGCCGCACGAAGCTTACTTCTTCGGAGTATAGGCGCACTCGCCGCCGGTCTCGGCCAGCGATTCCTTCTTCTCGGTGATGCCCGGGCACTGCCCCGCCAGTTCGGCGTTGAGGGCGGTGTAGTCCTTCCATTCCTCGGGAAGGTTGTCTTCGTGGAAGATCGCCTCGACCGGGCACTCGGGCACGCACGCTTCGCAGTCGATGCACTCGTCCGGCTTGATGTACAGCATCGACTCCGCCTCGTAGAAACACTCCACGGGGCAGACGACGACGCAGTCGGTGTACTTGCAGTTGAAACAGGGTTCGGCGACGACGTGGGTCATGGTGATCCCTTTCGAGCCGGCAGGCCCGCCGGCGAAGACTCGACCAGAAACTCAGAGAAGAAAAGAGTGAATCCGTCTCCGCCCAAAGCAGTGAGAGCCAGGCGGAAGAAGTTGAGATTGAGTCGCAGAAATCCCGTTCCGGGAACGACTTTCCGCGTCGACGACGAGATCGTAGTGGTCCCCTTGGAATGCGTCAAGCGACGCGTTTTCGGCCCCTTATCGCAGATCTTCAGTCCAACGCTCCCCGTGCCGGCAGTTCAACCGCCAGTGTCTCCCTGTGGCGTCGGTGGAGAGCCGCACACAACCTCACGACTCATTGGTCGGCAGATTCCGCTGCCAGCGCCACACAGAAATCTCCGTGGCCGAGGAGTCGAACTCTTTCGATTCCTTCGCGCGCTGGGAATCTGCTCTTTTCGCCCTCCGCAGCATCCCGCGGGGATCTGCACTCAGAACCGTCATCCAGGCGACCGATGCCGACGAGTGCGGCCGTTGGATCCCTGGATGTGAACCGTGCGTCTCAGGCGGCGGCCGGGCGGACTGCGGGTGCAGGCTGCTCGCGATCGAGGTCGCTGTCGGCCAGCAGGTCCTGGATCCACGCTTCCTCGAACAGGTCGGCGACCTTGTTCTCGACCTTCTTTTGAGCTCGCTTGTGCCGGAGGGCCTTTTTCGTCACGGCGGCCGTTCCGTGGGCCACGTGATAAATGTATTCCGCCAGCTCGGGGACGGTGATCATCCGCGTGTCGCCGCCGGCATCCCAGATCTGCCGGGCGATGGTGTAGCCGCCGGCGCCCCCTCCCTTGCCGTAGAATGACATCCCGTTCCGCCGCAGGAAGTCGGTCCGGTACATCGCGCAGTAATCGCGGGGGTAAGGCTTCTCGGCCTTCACGTGCGATTTCTTCCGCCCGATGAGCGCCTTGAGCGGCGTGGTGACAAGGCCGACGACGTGCTTCTGGAAGGCGTACAGGGGGTGCTCGATTTCGAGCTTCCAGGCTCCGGCCCCGGCGATGTGCGGGGCGCGTTTGATCTCGCGGAAGAAGGGCTCGAGCCAGTCGTCCCGCTTCACGAAGACGTCCGAATGCATCGTGATGAAGTATTCGCCCGTCGCGGCCTTGAGGCCCGCATCCCAGGCGGTGAAGACGTTTCCCGGCCAGTTGGTGTGAACTTCCTCGGGACGCTCGATGAGCCGGATCCAGGGAACCGAGCGGAGATAATCGAGGCTGTCATCCTTCGAACCGTTATCGACCACGATGACTTCAACGTCGTAGGCCCGCGAGTGCCGCCGGATCGACCGCAGCACCAGCTGCATGTAAACCTTCACCTGCCAGTGCGGAATGCAGACCGTGACGCGCGGCATGGGTCGAACCGATGGAAGAAACAAAGAGTGATGGTCACTCGGGATCGAGCTGGCGGTGAATGTCCGAAGAGAGGGACGGAGCTGCAAACAGGTTGATTCGTCCGGCGCGGCCGAAGGTCTCAGTGCCGCAGGACGTCGAGCTTCGCGGCGGTCGCTTCGGGATACAGCCGCGAGTGCTGCAACTCGAATTCACGCACGAATGCCTTCACATGCACGTTGTGGTCTTCGCGGCCGAACTTGGGCTGGGCGGCGAGCGACTGGTCCGCGGTGATGCCGCGAAACGCAATATCGTAAATCGTGAGGAACTTGGCCGTGCGGGTGACGCCATGCTGGCAATGGACCAGCATCGGGTAGTTGTTGGGGTCGGACATCACTTCGAGGTGCCTGGCAATCGCCGGGTTGTCGGGAGAGATGGCCGTGGGCATCGTCAGCTCAATGAGACGAGCCCCGGACGACGTAACCGCCTGTCGCTCCTCGATAATGCGATCGGCGCCCATTTCCCCGGGCTCGCAGAGGTTCACGACCGAGCGAATCTGATAGCGCTCGATGACCTCTTTGAGGGGCTGCGGATCGAGCCAGGCACTGCGGTAGACGCGGCCCGATTCATGGACGGCGAGATGCTTGAAACGTGCGCATTGCCACCAGGTCCATCCCGCCACCATGAGTGCGGCGCAGGCGACGCCAACGGCAACGCGACGACTCATCAACCGGAACATCCGTGTTCCTCCCGCCAGATTAAGAGAGCAAGGATCCGCCGCTGCACCATCCCTCGCGGCCGTCGAATCCACGATGGTTGTAGTTGATTCGCTCAAAGGGGTCAACTTCCGTTTCGTTAAGGCGGCGCGGGGCGAGGTCGCGTCAGCGCATGACACTTGATCCCGGTTCCCATCCTGGACTCTGTCGGTATCGGGACGCTCCCGATGAAGGCTCCGTGAATCTTTGGTGCATCCGCTCGATCCTTAAATGTCATGTCCATCTGTCCGAGTTCGCACGAAAGAACATTTGCTGCGGTTCTTCGCCGCCCGTTGACCCTCATCTCCCATTCCCCCCAGTTGATAGGCGCATCCTTTTCGCGGCTGTCTTCCACGTCACCTACCCAGGGAGCCGCAGGCACTGGCAGGACCCGCAAAATCATTACAACCGGAATATTTCCACCAGTTCCGCACGACCGGCGGCCGATACCGAAGACACACACCCCTGCAGGCCACTCAGGGACACCGGCTTCCCATACTTCTCCGGGGGATTGCGTGCACTCTCGCTCGCCGCGCCAATCCAGCTCTCCTTCCTCCCGCGGACACCTGCACTCGGCAGCCGTTCGCGCGGCGCTGGTCCTTGTTTTTGTCCTTTCGATTCCGCGCGTGGCCCGGATGGTCATCCCTGAGGTTTCCTCTCAGGGACCGGCGCCAGATGCCGTCGGATCGCCGGGCACTCTCTCGCATCACTGGAGCGAGGCCGCGCCGCTCGCGCCGCCGGCGAAGGTTCCAGGCGTCGTCTCGCTCGGGGACGAGCTGCAGGCGATCGTCATCAACCCGCAGCGGCGGGTGGCTGTCATCAATGGCCGGACGGTCGGGGTGGGCAATGACGTCGCCTGGAACGGCGAATCGTGGACCGTCGATTCGATCGAATCCAAATGCGTCGTGCTGAGCCAGCAAGACGGAGAACGTCAGATCGGTCTGATCATCAAAGCGGGAGGGACGACCGAAGTGTCCCCCGCCCATCGCTCGACCGCGAAGTCCGGAACCGCAGCACCCGCGCTGCTGCCGCACGCCGATAGCGCCCTTCGGAGGAATGCGCTCCGATGAAACGACTCAACCTGCTTGCCGTCGCCCAGGCCGCACTGGCGATCTCCTTGGTGGTGCTCGCCATGGCGGTTGTCGTACCGCCCCCGCGAGCCGCCCGGACAATCGCCGCGCGGAGCGTGCCGCGTTCGTCCAGCCCCGTGCGCGACATGCCCCCCGCCGAAGAGCGATGGCGCGACCAATCGCTTCCTCCCTCCGAACGGGCGGCCGCGGCCATCGCCCGCTTTGACGGCAACCCCACGACAGCCCCCGACCGCACTCCCTCGAACGATCGTCCCTCGCAGCGCCGTTCCAGCGACCCGCGACCAGTGGATTCCAAACGCGCCGCGCCGCGCCCGCCGGTAGAACGCGTCGCCGAACGCGAACGGACATTCGATGCGCCGCCGCGCCGTGAACCACCTGCGGAAGTCGACGCCGATCGTGTGCTCCCTCCCGAACCGGTCGAACCGCTGACCCCGGTCGGCACGGCCGCGACGAACAAGGCGATTTCGCCCGAGCCGGTTGCTCCCTGGATCGAACTTGGCCCCGTCGACGACGCGATCAACGGCGGAAGCGATCGCCGTCCCATGACGAAAACTTTTGCCGCGGCATTGAGCGGGACGAACGACGAGCGTTGGATCAAGATGCGGATTGTGGTCGAACAGCCCGAGCCGCGCGCCGCGGCCGTCGCGCCGGCGGCCCCGTCCCTGGAGTCTCCGGCTGCGGCACGCCTGGATGCGCGTCTCGACGTTCTGAAGTCGCAACTCGAAGCCATCGGCCGCGAACAGGAGATGCGGCAGCAACTGCAGCTGGAACGCACCAATCGGCTCATCGAGCGGCAGCAGCACTCCTCTCAGTTGCTCGACATCGAACGCCGCCTCCTGGAATTGCGGTCGGAGATTTCCGCTCAGAAGGCGCAGGCGGCGCCTGCCACGGCTCCGAAATCGCAGCCCGCCGAGCCGATCGAACCGATGCACGAGATCCACGAAGAAGTGCTGTCCCCGTTCATTCAGCGGATGTCGGCCGACCTGGTCCTCACGGAGGTGACCGATGCGCGCCGGCAACTTCCCCAGATATCCCCGGGACCCTCCTCTCAACAGGCCGACCCCCAAGCGGGCGGGCCGTACGGCTCGAATCGCATTCCGGTGTCTCAAACTCGGGAGACTCTTTCTCAACCCACCGACACCCCGACGCCTGTCGATGTCTCTCAGCCGCCAACCGATCCAGGATCCGTCTCGCGAGTCGACGCGACGACCTCGACAGCCAACGAAGTCTCAGAGACGCCGCCGGACGTTCCCAACCTGATCGTCGATCCGATTCCTCAAGATCTTTTCGACGATTCGATCCCCGCGACGCCGCCATCGGAATTTCCGGCAGAGCCGCTTGCGACGCAGAATCGTGTCACGGGTGCGGTCCCTGACCTCGTCCCAACGCCGGCTGCAGCTCCGGTCGCCGCGACGGCGCCCCCCGCCCGGCCGATGGCCGGTCCGAACGCGACCGATAACAAGTCCGTCGCCCGTGCCCAGTATCACCGGGCACGGGATCTGTTGCGCGACGGCAATCCGGGGCAGGCCCGGCTGCACTGCGATCGAGCGATCGAGCTCGATCCGGAACTGGCTGACGCCCGCAGATTGCGGCAGGAGATCGACGCCGCCCTGACTAAGCCGCAACGATCATTGTTCAACTGGCCAAAACGATCGCGTTGACCGGAGCGAACGTTGACCGGAGCGAAATAGTGGCCGACCCCCTCGAAACTCGAACAGCACGGTCGCAGCGCTGGCTTATCTGGCCGGTTGCAGCGCTGTTGCTGAGCGTCTCGGCGGGTTGCGCCTCGGTTCGCCCGGCTGCGTCCAATCCACTCACGAGGAGCGACATCCGGCAACCGGCGGTTGCGGGACGTTCCGATGCCCCCGTTGACGTCGTCGACACCGAAGGGGCGACCGCAAACTCGTCGACTGAGACACCTCCTGAACCGCTGCCATCTCCCGCGCCGCGGGACGTTGTCCGCCAGGTGGCGGCCATTGATCGAATCGAGGAGGTCCCAGAACCGCCCGGCACGGACCAACCGTTGGCCCCCGCGCCGGGCGCGGTCATCCCCGATGATCCGCTGGACCGGCCACCCGCGACCGCGGCCGAAGCGGCGATGCGCGATGCGGGCAACCTGATCAGTCGAGGGGAGCCCGAGAATGCGCGGGCCATCCTCTTGATTGCCGCACGGCAGCGGCCGGTCGATCCCGCACTGTGCGTCGCTCTCGCGCGGATCAATGAATCACTGAAGAACTGGAAGGAAGCGGCAGACTGGTATGCCGCGGCCGACGATCAGCCGCGCGCCGCAAACGCGCCCGGCATGCTGCCACAATGGGAACGACAGCGCGCCCGCTGTCTGTACCGTGATGGCGACTGTACGACCGCGTGTGCCTTGTGGGCGGCCAGCATTGCGGTGAAGGACCGCGCCGTCAGTCTCGCCGAGCTTGTGGAGTACGCCGACGCCTGTCTGCAGACCGACGATCAGGACACCGCTCAGTTGCTGCTCGATCAGGCTTCGGCCAGGACCAGCGGCCGGATCCGCGAACTGGAATTGCTGCGGGCGACCTGTGCATTGCGTCGCGGCGATGTTGCCGCCGCGCAGAGGGTCGCGACGGCGGCGCTCGACGAATGGCCTCATGAAGAGCGGTTTGTCCGTCTCGTGAAATTCGTCGCCGCCGACGAAACGTTGAGCGCCGCGGACGAGCCGATGGACGCCGACTCCGAATCGGTTCCTGCGTCCGACCTTCGTCCCGCACGTGTTGACGCGAGGGATGCCGAAGGCTCCGCTGTGAACGACCGGCCGCGAACACCGTACGGCCGCCAATAGCGAGGAACGCGGCGAACAGCCGCGGAGAACGTCGTAGTTCGCCTCGCCAAAGCATCCGTTGGGTGGCCGGGTCTGAGGCTTTGCGAAGGCCCGGTTCGAATGACGTGAATCCGCATCGTTTGCGGCGCCGCTGGAGCAGCCCGGCAATCCCAGAACGGCCACGACGGAAAACTCACGAATTTCGGACCGGCCGGCCATCCGGCTGGCGTTGTCGGACAACGCGTTCATGGGCCACGTCATTCCAACGCCGCTTTCGGACAATGCCTAATAGTCGCCGGTCACTTCGCTTCCGGACCGGGTCGCCAACCCCTGCCACGTCGCGAGGTTGACGCTGTCGTTCACAAACCGTGTCGACCCGTCGCAGAGCAAGACATGCACCCCGCCCACATGACGGCTGCGGGCCGCCGTCAGTCCGGCGTTGTGACTCTTGTTCCCGCAATCGAACGTCGCGGAGTTCGGCCCGAGTCCATGGTTATAGAGGGTGTCGCTGAAGTGGCCGTTCATCCATTTCGCGCCGCGGGTCCCTTTCCAGAACCCGGCCGCGCCGACGGTGCAATTCGCCGGACTGGGATCGGTGCCGGTGATGGTGTCGTTCTGAGCGGCGGTCAGATTGAGGACCTGAAGGCGCGGGTCGGCCGGCGGATTGCTCGCGGGAAGGCTGCTTGTTCCATCGCCGCCGACGGCCGCGCCGCTCCCGATCGTCTGTTCGCTGAAAGCGACCGTATTCGACATGCCGTCGGTCACGTCACGGAACCGCACCACGCCCGCCAGCTTCACGTCCATCATCACACCATCGCCCCGGCGAATATAGCGGGCGGTGGCATTGGCTCCGCTTCCCATGCATGCGACGTAGTTGGTCGTGCCGTAGGAATTGCCCGGCATGAACTCCAGATCGCTCGGACAAATGTAGGTGGGCACTCGCATCATCGCGGCGATCACGTTCTGCGAAAACGGCGCGACGGGAGGCTCGACGAACGTGGGCGCCGTGTTGAAGTCGATCACGTTGTAGAGGGCCCCGCCGTCGAGGTAGGGGAGGATGGCGGCGTGGGCCGAGAAGACCATCGGATAGCCGACGCGCCCCGGCGGGAAGCTGCGATGGCTCGATTCGTAGTTGTGGATCGCCAAGCCGATCTGCTTGAGGTTGTTCTTGCATTGAGCCCGTCGTGCGGCCTCGCGGGCCTGCTGGACCGCCGGCAGCAGGAGCGCAATCAGAATCGCGATGATGGCAATGACCACCAGGAGTTCGATGAGCGTGAAGCCACGCTTTCGCTGGGAGTATGGGTGCATGTCGGCTTTTCGTGTGATCAGGGGGGAGGCCCTGCGGAATTCGGACGGCCTGTGTCGCTTGCAGATCGATGAGCACAAGCGCGCGAAGTCGTGCGGGCATTGGCCGGAAAAATGAGAGAGATCAGCTTCCTGCGGCCGCACGGGGCGGCGGATGATGGCACGCTCACGCCGGGAAACGAACCCGGACTTGTGGAGAGCGAGCCGCGACACCGGGTGAGCGTGCGATGACACGCCGCACCTCGCGCGGCCGCAACCTGACAGTTGATGGGCGGCGGCGCCGGGATAAGACCTCGACACCGCGCGAATCGCTGGCCGGAACGAAGTAACGCCCCGCATCGCAGCGGCCAGCGCAATCCTTCGTCAGGCGGCCCAGGACATGTCGCCTCGAGGCGGTGGAGCCGGCGGCTGCTGCGCGACGTGAGGAACGCGAACGCATTCCACCGTGCAAGACGCCTCGATCGGCATCACGCGCCGCGGGAATTCAAACCGCGGGGCGATCACGCTCCACGGGAGCGAATGCCAATAGTTGCTGTGCCCCTGACACTTCTGAACCAGGGCCGTCAGCAGAAATGTCTTCGACGTTGGCTTGGACGAACGGGACTTCCGCTGAGCGGATTTCAGCGGCTCCCCCGACCGCTTCTCCGCACGAGAAGCGACACGGGACTGGTCCGTTCGCTCGCGGTGCCCGGTCTTCGCGATCGCCCATTGCGACTTGAGCGCCGAGCACCCTTTCGACGAGCAGGACCCGCCCGTTTCCGCATCTCTCCGGCAACAGGCGCCGGACTCGCGCGATGTCGCAACATCTCCCCGCTGAGCCGCCTCCCGCTCCGCTGCGGCGATCACGAATTCCGGAGGGCGAACGCCGTGACGACGAGACCACGCCAGCTTCGCCGAATCGGTCATGCAGCAGCAATGATTCCAGCACTGGGCGGCGGACAGACACCCGCACGCATGATCCTGGCAGGGAAACGGCTCGCTGCGATCTTTCTGACCAATCACAGGGACGGCGATGGGGATCGGAACCACGGCCGCGCAGACACCCAAGAGCACCGCCAGGCTGATCAGCCGCGGGACCCACCGGCGTCGAATTGAAAGCCGTCGGGGATTCATCTTGCACCAGCGCGTCACTTCGGACCGCACCACGCGACACCCGACTCGCTCTCCACGTCCCCAATCTACGGCAACGCCGGGGGCGCGGGCAATCGTCCGTGGCTCGTCGCCAGGGAATTCCCGCGCTCGGGAAACTTCCATCCCATTCGCCGGACAACGCATTCGCTGGTGTCTGACAGAGCCCCGCGACATTCCTAGAATAGGGACGCCTTCCGCCGTGGAGTTCGCTCTGCGGCATCCACTCGCCGACCCCGCCTGCATCGCCATGATCGACCAATCACTTCTCCGCCAGTGGGACAACAACCATGTCTGGCATCCTTTCACCGCCATGCAGGCGTATGTCGACGAACGCGCCCCCATCATCACCGACGCCGACGGCTTCCATCTGATCGATGCGTCGGGAAAGCGTTACCTCGATGGGATCTCGTCGCTGTGGTGCAACGTCCATGGCCACCGCGTCCCGGAGATCGATGCGGCCATTCGCGGCCAGCTCGATCGAGTCGCTCATTCGACGCTGCTGGGGCTTTCGAGCGGCCCATCGATCGAACTGGCTCGGGCTCTCGTCGAGCGGGCGCCGGCGGGACTGTCGCGGGTGTTCTATTCCGATAGCGGTGCAACCGCGGTCGAAGTGGCGCTCAAGATCGCTTTCCAGTATCACCGGCAGAAGGCCGGCGGTTCCGATCGCCGTAACCTCTTCGTCTGCGTCGGCGGCGCTTACCACGGCGACACGCTCGGCTCGATCAGCGTCGGCGGCATCGATCTGTTCCACGGCATCTACGGCGGCCTGCTGTTCCCGACGGTCCGCGTCCCGTCTCCCGTCGTCTTCCGCATTCCGGAAGGACACACACGGGAGTCGTATCTGGCATGGTGCTTTGACGAACTCGAGCGCGTAATCATCGAAAACCGCGACCGCATCGCGGCCCTTGTCATGGAGCCGCTCGTGCAGGGAGCGGCAGGAATTCTCGTCCACCCAACCGGCTACCTGGCTCGGGCCCGCGCGCTGACCCGCGACCATGGCCTCCCGCTGATTGCCGATGAAGTCGCCGTCGGCTTCGGCCGCACCGGAACGCTCTTCGCCTGCGAGCAGGAAGACGTCGCTCCGGACCTCCTCTGTGTCGCCAAAGGTATCACCGGGGGTTACCTCCCCGTGGCGGCGACGCTCGCCACCGACGAAATCTACGCCGCCTTCCTCGGTCACCCGCACGAAGGGCGAACCTTCTTCCACGGCCACACCTACACCGGCAACCCGCTCGGGTGTGCGGCCGGACTCGCGTCACTCAAGCGATTAGAAGATCGGAACGTCCTGGCGAACGTGCAGGCCAATGCCGCAATCATTGAAAGGCGATTGAGCGAGCTGCGCGACCATCCCCACGTCGGCGAGATCCGCCAGAAAGGAGTGATGATCGGTATCGAACTCGTCGCCGATCGCGCGACGAAGGCGACATTCCCGCCACCTCGGCGCATGGGGCACCTGGTGACGCTTGCCGCACGACAGCGCGGCGTCATCCTGCGCCCGCTGGGGGACGTCGTCGTGCTGATGCCGGCCCCCGGCATGCCGTGCGATCTGATCGAGACGCTGTGTGACGCGGCCATCGCGTCAATCGACGAAGCGACGTCCTCGTAGCCGGCCTTCCAAGGCAGCGAGCCGATTCGATCCGACCTCGCATGGCCGGACCACAAAGCGATCGGCTATTCGGTAAGTCTTCCCGCCGGGCGCACTCCTTTGCCCACAGCGCCGGTCGCACTGTCCCCCAGCTCATCTCGGGCACGGTCTGCGAGCTTCTTCAGTCGCTCCACTTCGTCGGGATGCTCGCCCGCGACGTCCTTCGTCTCAGCAATGTCGGTTTCGAGGTCATACAGCGCCAGAGCGGTCGTTCGCTTCTCGTAGGGGCCGGGCTTGCCGTCGGCGCCGGGCTGCTTCAGAGCCTGATACGCATGCGGGAAGTGAAGCTTCCAGCGCCCGCTGCGGACGGCCTGAAGTTCCTTTCCCCAATAGAAGTAGTAGGCGTCGTGCGGTGACTTCGAATCGTCGTCCACGAGCAATCGCGTGATGTCGAGGCCGTCGATCGGCCGCTGCTTCCCTTCGGCCGAGCTTGCCACATCGATCCCTGCGAGCTTCGCGAACGTCGGCACGACATCGATCGTCGCGGCAATCTCACTGGACACCGTTCCACGTGGAACATGGCCCGGCCATCGCACGATGCAGGGCACGCGCATTCCTCCTTCCCACGTCGTCCCCTTCCCTTCGCGCAGTGGCCCCGCACTCCCGGAGTGGTTGCCATACGACAGCCAGGGACCGTTGTCCGACGTGAACATCACCAGCGTCCGCTCATCGAGGCCATGCGCCTTGAGGGCTTCAAGGATCTGCCCGACCGACCAATCAATCTCCTGAATCACGTCCGCATACAGCCCATGCCCAGACTTGCCGCGGTGCTTGTCACTGGCGAACAGAGGAACGTGGGGCATGGAGTGGGGGACGTACAGAAAGAAGCGACGGTCTTTATTCTTCTTGATGAAGTCCACCGCGTGCTGCGTGTATTGCGTGGTGAGCTGGGCCTGATCTTGGGCCGAGACGTCCGCGTTGAAGACCTTGTCACCGGCGATGAGCGGCAGGTTCGGAAAGCGAGCGCCGGCGGTGGGGTGCCGCGGCCACATGTCATTCGAGTAGGGCAGGCCGAAGTAGTCATCGAAGCCATGCCGCAGCGGCAGAAACTGCGGGTGATGGCCGAGATGCCACTTGCCGTAGACCGCACACGCATAGTCACGGGCCTTGAGGATCTCGGCGATTGTCCGCTCGTCATCGTGGATGCCGTGGCGGTCCGCGGGGCCGAGCGCCCCCTGGATGCCGATGCGGTTGGGATAGCAGCCCGTCAGCAGCGCCGCCCGCGACGCCGAGCAGACCGCCTGGGCGACATAGAAACTGGTGAACCGCCGCCCCTCCGCAGCCATGCGATCGAGGTTGGGTGTGGGATACTTCGCCCCGTAGCATCCGAGGTCGGCGTAGCCCATGTCATCGGCATAGATGAGGACCAGGTTGGGGTGCTGGGCCCCTGGCTTCGAGGCGGGCTCATTTCGTTCGCTTCCAGCCACCTCCGCATTTCTTGCGACCCCTGGTAACGGCATCGCCGACTTCGGACTCGCCGTCCGGAAGTCTTCTCCCACAAGGTGGGCGAGCGTGGCGGCAATTTGCGACTGCGTCGCTTCCACGTCGCGCCGCACACCCAGCGCCGGCGTGTCGGGCCCCATCACGGCCATCCACAGGAACTCGGCTCCTTCGACTTTCGCTCCGTGGTCGGTCCAGTTGGCCACCGTTCCCCCGCGTCCATGATCGGTCGAAATCACAAGCGATGTCTTTCCCCGATATTCCGGCAGCGACTGCGCCAGTTCCCACAGCCCGCGCAGGAACGCGTCGGCCTTGCTGGCGGCATCGAGATACAGGTCATAGCGCCGGCCGTGCCCCCACTCGTCGGTTTCCCCCAGGCCGACGTAAAGGACGCGCGGCTTGTGCTTCACGAGATGCTCGCGGGCCGCCGCCATCGTCAGCGAGTCGATCCCGTTCCCCTTCCACAAGACGACCGTCTCGGCGATGACATCGTTGAGCAACCGCTGACGATCGCTCAGCGGTTCATCGACGATCGGCCCGGTCCCCGCATGGACGAACAGGCCGCTTCGCTCGCGGTTGAGAATGAACGGAATGACGTCCCACGTGGCATAGGCGGCGACTCGCTTCTCGAAGCCGGGGCGACCGTTGAGGAACTCGAGCACATTCGTGTGCGGGTTGGGATTCTTGTCGTTCGACTTGATTCCCGCATCGTCCGCGAACCCGACAAACATCTCGCTATAGCCCGGATACGAAAACTTGTGCGTGTTCGTGATGCGGGCGCGGGCATTCGATTCGGGATCACCGAAGACCTGTCCCTCCTTCGCCACCACATTCCAGAAGAACGGCATGAGGGCGGCACGCCGCTCGGCCGCGGTGGGCCGCAGGTAGCGATCGCGAATGTCCTTGATGTCGCGGACGCCGGAGTCCTTCGCGACGTAGACCTCTTGCGCGCCGCCGAACAGTTCCTGCCAGCGAAACCCGTCGAGCGTGACATAGATCACGTTCTGCGAGCGGCGCGGCTCGGCGGCATGATCGGGCAGCGGGGCGGCGAGTCCGATGACGAACGGGAGCAGCAGGCAGACGAAGCGGATCATGAGGGGTACTTTCGGTCCATGCGGCCAGCGCGGCCGCTCAAGTTCAAAATTCGTCATCGTCGACCGGGTCGTTCCCGTCGCGGGTGCTCAAACGCTGGAGGACGTCGCTCGACACGCGGTTCGAGAAGAACCGCACCGAACCGTCCGCCTTGAGGAAGGTCGCTCCGGTTCCCGCCGCATTGCCGAAACCGTGCGGCTGCCGGTTAAGACCCGATCCGACCATCCGCCAGTTCTCGGGGTCGCCCCAGGCGGGATAACGGTGAGCAATCTCACCGACGATCAACGTATTGGAAAGGCCGTCGACGATCTGCTCGCGACGCACGGCGGAGCCCCGGTCGAACACTCCCAGATGCACCAGTCCCTGGCCTGCGGCATCGATCGTTCCCCCGACGCCCGCAAAGTGTGCCGCCGCGAATCCCGATTCGACCGGCGTGACGTCGCCTCCCGCGGCCTCAAACGCCGCCACGCGCTGCTTCATAGCGGGCTGATTTTTCACGGCGTTGTATGGCTTGGTGAGATCGATCGAGGCGAACAGTTCGCCCTCGCCGAGGTACGGCAGCAGGCTCGTCATCCAGCCATGCAGCGAGCGATCGCGACCTTCCGCGTCGGGGCCGATCAGCGTCCCTTCAGGGTAGTGCCCCCGCTTTTCGTAAGCCTGGTCGAGCGCCTGCCCCGTTTCCGACAGATGTCTCGACGTCATGCGGTCGCCGGTCGTCTCGCGGTAACGCGTCCCTAATGGCGCGACAACCAGCGGACCCAGGAACATTCCGACAACGCCACAGGCGATCCCGATGATCGCCATTCCCTTTCCGGAGCGACGGCTGCGGGGACGGGCCACTTCGTTCCATCCCGCCAGCCCCGCCGCAAGTCCGAAGAAGCCGACCGCCGAGGCCGGCAGCCGCCACATCCAGGATTCCTGGGCGGCCAGGATTGAGAGGGGCACCGCCAGTCCCCCCGCAACGGCCGCCATCAAAGCGACTCGCGAGGGGACGACCGAGGTCGAAGCAGATAAGGGCGCGGGGGAAATCAGTTCGCCCAGTGGCGACGGAAGCGCGGGCGAGGGGAACGTTGACGATGGGGTCGCCGCCGGTGACGTCGCCCCGGCCTGATTGACGACGGGCGTGTGATCCCCTTCCGGATCGTCGAGCAGGTCCGATTCTTCAGCGATCTCCGGCTCTTGCCGCGACTGGAAGCCCGTCCCTGCATCCGACGCGGGAGGGGCGTCGGTCGCCATGGCCTGCATGACCGCCCACAAGCCCCGCCCCCCGGCCCCCTTATCCGAAGAATCGGTCTGCGGCTCGACCGAGCGATCGTGTGTCGAACGAATCTCTTCTGCGTCCGATTCCACCGCTTCGGATGCTGACGAATCAGTCGCCGCCGGCGCGACCGAACCGGCTCCCATCAATGCCCAAAGGCCGCGGCCCGGCGATGTGAACGCCTCGTCCGACTCTTCCGAATTCGCTGTCCCGGAATCGACGTCCGCAGCGGCTCCCGCCTCGACCGAACGCGCGGCCTCCTCGCGAACCTCCGGTTCTTCCCCAGCCACCGAAGCCGCAGTCGCCGGCTCCGACTCCGCCAGCTCGCGCATGACGCCCCACAAGCCGCGGAGCTTCGGCTTCTTCGCGGGTTCCAGATCGAGCGATGAATCGGCATCCGGCTCGGCCATCTCCAGCTCCGGCGACAGACATCGTCCCCACTATCCGTTGGTCGCCCGGCGAATGCAACGGGGCCTAAAAGGACTACGGGAGGGCTTCGCCGGGATCAACCGACGGGCGGCGGAAATCCCGTCCGGAATCTGTGCAGAGCTCGTCAGGACGGGGGCATCGACAAGACGGCAAACGCCGGATCAGAATCCGAAAGGATCGTCTGCACCAATCAGTCCGGCTGGCCGTTGCGGGGGGACGAACATTATGCTCCGACCGGCACGACAATGAGTCGAGCACGACAAGGCGTCGATGTCGTAATCCCATTCTGATTTCCGCCGGCCCTGTTGCAGGATGATGATCGAGATCGTGAATGGATTCGTGCTCCTGGCACTCGCTGCGGGGCATGCGGAGCTGTGGGTCGCGGCTATCAACCGGGTCCACGCGTTTCGGCTGTCGTCGGCGTTCCTCCACTGGACGCGGCGGTTGCATGATGTCGCGCTTCCCTGTTTTCCGCTGGTGCTGCTGTGGCGCGTGGGATTGATGGAAGGCGGAGTGCTGCGCGGGGGCCGCTGGAGCCAACTTCCGGTGGGTTGGCAGATCGTGATCGCGGCGTGTGCCGTCGGTTTCGTGGGACTGCTGGTGTCGGTGACGCGATGGCAACTTCGACGACGACATTCCGAGCCGGCCGACTCGAGCGAACGGATCGACGTTGCCGGCGAACTGGGCGGACGACCGATCGGCCCGGGGCCGTACCAGGTTCTGGCGCGGCTCCCTCTCAATGAGACGTTTGAACTGGAAATCGCGCAGAAGACTCTTCGACTTCCGAGACTTCCCGACGCTCTCGAAGGATTGCGGGTCCTGCATCTGTCCGACGTTCATTTCCTGGGAACGATCGACCGGCCGTACTTCGACTTCGTGTTCGATCGCCTCGCCCGGATTCAAGTCGACGTCATCGCATTCACCGGCGATCTGTTCGATAACCTGGCCTGCCGCGATTGGCTGACGACGACCTTCGCGCGTCTCGAGGCCCCATACGGCAAACTCTTCATTCTCGGCAACCACGACTGGTATCTGGATTCGCCCGCCATTCGGCGTGACATGACGGCCCTCGGCTGGACCGATGTCGGCGGCATCTCGCGCACGCTTGAGATTCGCGGAGAGCCGATCCTGGTTGCGGGCTCGGAATACCCGTGGCTTGGCAATCGCCCCCAGCTGCCTGGCCGGGACGAACCGCAGGCGCCGCCGCTCCGTCTCCTGCTCGGCCACTCGCCGGATGATCTTCCCTGGGCTCGCCGGCACAGCGTGGATCTGATGCTGTCGGGGCACAACCATGGAGGCCAGTGCATTCTGCCGGTGATCGGCCCGGTCTATTCGCCCAGCCGGTTTGGCGTGCGGTATGCAGGGGGGACCTTCGTCGATCCGCCGACCGTTCTCCATGTCTCGCGCGGATTGTCCGGGCGGCATCCCCTGCGCTGGAATTGCCTTCCGGAAGTAACCGTGCTGACGCTTCGGCGATAGCAAACCGCCCTGCGGCAGCAGAGAGTGGTCCGGATCGCCTACAGCGAGCCTCCCTGTGCCGTCATCAGCACCCGCTCGGCGGCCTGCTCGGCGCTGTGGATGCAGTCCGGAACGCCGACGCCGTGGTAGGCGTTGCCCGCCAGCGCCAGCCCCGCATGCTGTGCGGCTCGCATTTCGATCTCTCGGATGCGATCGACGTGACCGACGTAGTACTGCGGCATCGCATTCACGTAGCGGCAGACGACCGCGAAGTCTTCCTTTCCGCGAACGCCCAGGATGCTGCGGAGTTCCTTGAGCGCCAGTTCGATCAGCTGATCGTCCGAGCGGTGCATCAGCTCGGGCTGCATGGCGCCGCCGACGAACGTTCGCAGTTGTGCGTGACCTTCCGGCGCGCGGTTGGGGAACTTGCGGCTGGTGAAGCTGACAGCCAGGATTTTCCGACGCTCGGCGTACGGGATGACGAGTCCGAAGGCGTCGAGAGGATGGGCGATGTCGGCCAGCTTGTGACCGGTCACGACGATCGCGCTCGAAGCATACTCGATGTTGGCGAGCAACGTGGCCAGCGGGGCGTCCAGGCCGCGGATCAACTCGGCGACGATCGGCGCTCGCGTCGCCAGCACGACGCCGTCAAATGTCTCGTGCGTGCCGTCGGCCAGCGTGATGTCCCATCGCGAGGGGATGTTCGCTCCCGCGCCGTTCGATTCGTGAGCGGGGCGGATGCTGATGACGGCGGCATTGCGGCGGACGGCGCCGTGAGCGGCGATCCGCTGCTCCAGGGCGTCGAGCAGTTCGGACATCCCGTTTGCCAGCGTCGTGAAGAGTCCATACCGCGCGCCGGCCGCTTGTGATTCTTGCTCGTGCCGTGGTTCGTCAGCCTGAACCTGCATCGCCTTGATCAGGCTGCCGTGGCGCCGCTCCATTTCGAGGAAGCGGGGCATGGTCGCTTCGAGGCTCAACTTCCATGGATCGGACGTATAGATCCCGCCGACAAGCGGCTGAACCAGTCGATGCAGGGCTTCGCGGCCAAATCGGCGGCGGACGAAGGATCCGAGGCTTTCGTCCCCCGGGTCGCGGCGGCGCGGGATGAACCGCTCCATGGCCAGCCGGATCTTCCCCCAGGGGCTGAAGATGTTCGACCGCATGATCGGCCCCATCCGTGCGGGGGCCAGCAGCATGAAGCCGTCGGGAACTGGGACGGGCTTCCCCTTCCGAAGAACCAGCGAGCGGCGATACCGGCCGTCGGTCGGAATGAGCCGGCTTTCGAGTCCGAGGCGGCGGCAGAGGTCGACCCCCCACGGCTTGTTCGTGATGAACGAGTCCGCCCCCGTCTCGATGAGGTACTCCCCCATCCGCATCGTGCCGAAGACGCCGCCGGTTCGGCTCGACGCTTCGAACAGCACCACGTCGGCCCGCTCGCCGCGTTCCGTTGCCAGTTCGATGATGCGGTGTGCGGCTGCCAGCCCGGTGATGCCTCCGCCGACGACGGCGAAACGCCGCGGGACGGAATTCGATTCAGCCGTGGCGGGGACGGAAGACATGGCAGGCGGCTTGAGGAGAGCGGGGAGGGACGTCAGCGGATCAGCGACGCGCTCCTTCGTCGTGGACGATCTTCACCAGGGCTTTCACATGGTCGGGGTTCATTCCCGGCATCACGCCGTGCCCCAGATTGAAGATGTGCCCCGGCCGCCCCTCGGCGCCTTCCAGCACTTCAAGAGCCCGCTCGCGGATCGTGGGGATTTCGGCGAACAGGATGACGGGGTCCATGTTCCCCTGGACGGCGACGTCGTGGCCCACGGTCCGCCATGCGTCCTTGAGGTCGACGCGCCAATCGAGGCCCATCACGCTTCCCCCGGCCTCCCGCTGCATGGGGAGCAAGGCGGGGTTGCCCGTCAGGAAGTGAATGATGGGAACCCCCGCCGGAAGTCCGTCGATGACCGACTTCGTGTAAGGCAGAACGTAGCGGCGGTAGTCGGACGGCGAGAGGCAGCCGACCCAGCTGTCGAACACTTGCACCGCCTGGCATCCCGCTTCGATCTGCGCCCGCAGATAGCGGACCAGGCTGGCCGACAACCGAGACATCAGCGTGTGCCAGGACGCGGGGTCCGAATACATCATCCGCTTGGTGTCGACGTAGTTTCGCGAGCCCCCCCCTTCGATGGCGTAGGAGGCCAGCGTGAACGGCGCTCCCGCGAAACCCAGCAGGGGAATGTCGGGCGGGAGGTCGCGGCGAATGAGCTTGACGGCCTCGTAGACGTACCCCAGTTCGCCGGGATCGGTCAGCTCGCGAAGGCGGGCCACGTCTTCGGCCGTCTTCAGCGGGTTGTGGAGGATCGGACCCTCCCCCTTCGCGTACTCGAGGTTCATTCCCATCGGTTCGAGAATGGGAAGGAGGTCGGCAAACAGAATGGCCGCATCAACGCCGAGTACGCGCTGTGCCGTGAGTGTGACTTCGGCGGCGAGGTCGGGGCGCTTGCAGAGTTCGAGGAACGTGACCTTGTTGCGGACCTCCATGTATTCCGGCAGATACCGCCCCGCCTGCCGCATGATCCAGACCGGCGTGGTGTCGGTCGGCTCGCGGCGGGCGGCGCGGAGGAATCGGCGGTTGTGAAGCGCGGGGGTCATGGAGGCCGGAGGGAGGGACAGAGGGATGGAGAGATTGAGGGATGGAGAGATTGAGAGACGGAGGGAGAGAGGATGGGCGACGGACCGGTCCCTCAATCTCTCCGTCTCTCTGTCCCTCTATCCTTGCCTCAAGGCTTCTTGGGCGCTGCGATGATGTCAATCGCCAGACCCACGCCGGGAGCGGCGACGCCCTTCACGCCGGCCTTCGACGCGGCGGGAGGACGCATGGGGTCGTAGAACTGGGGCCGGAGCGCGTTGAGGGCGTTGCTCGGATCATCCTGGCTGACGTAGTACGTGGCTTTCGCCATGTGCTTGAAGTCGCTGCCGGCCGCCGCCAGCACCTTCTGAAGCCGCTCGAAGATAGCCCGCACCTGCTGTTCGCCATTCGTGCCGGCAACCCCGCTCAGTCCGGAGACGAAGACAAGGCCCGCCCCCTCGGTCACCGCGATGCGGCTGAAGACCGGCGAATGGTTGAGGTTGGGCGGGGCGAGGTACTTGACCGGATCGGCCGGTGGTGCGGCGGAGGGCTTGCCGACGGCAATCATTTCGATTTCGATCGGCGAGCTGTAGGTCCATTCGACGTGCGTCACCGCCGGGCCGACGCCTTGCGGGTAGAACGCGACGATTTCCTTCTCGGCGATGGCGGCTTCCGACATCGGCTTGAGGAAGTTTTTCACCTGGACGACGTGTGAGGCGTCGAGGCCGAGAAACTTCAGCGTGTCGTGGAGGCTCTGCATCGTCTTCTTCGTCGCCGTGGCCAGGTCGCCCTGCTCGGCCTGCCCCGAGATGAACACCACGGGACCCGCCGGGAAGGCGACATAATGAGCCAGCTTGTCATTGCCCGACAGACCTGCCACCCTCATCCGCACGAGGTTGACGGGGGGCTTCGCCGAGGCGGCGATGGCATCAAGGGCCACCAGCGCCTGCGCGTGAGCCAACGGTGTCACGACGAACGTCGCGGCCGGCTTCGGCTTATCGGCGAATGCCGCTGCACAAGCCTTGCGAAGCCCTGCGGCAGCGTCTTCGTTCGCCGCGTAGACGTGCAGTCGCACAATCTGCGTCAGGTCGGACCCGGCTTGTGTCAGAACGGTCTTGAGGTTCGCGAGCGCCGCATCAAACTGACCTGCCGGACTGTCGCCCCCGAGCAGTGCTCCGTCCAACCCCAGCGGAAGAATCTGCGCGGTCTGTATAAGGCCCGTTCCTTCGGGAACGACGACGGCCGCGGAAGTTCCGGCCGTGGCGTCACTTTCGACGTATTTGAGTTCCGCGGCGGAACAGAGGCCGGACAACGCGGCGGCGGGCAGCATGAGGGTCAAGAGTTGAATTCGCAGGCTCATTGGGCGAAAACTCGATCTGGACACAGAGAAGTCGACGATTGCGAGCATACCGCGCCGCTTGGGGCATCGCGAGCAGGGCGCGTGGCATAAACCGCGGAGAACGCGGCAAATCCAAAGGAAGTCGAGTGGACGCGATCACGGTGGCGTCGGTTTTGACGGGTCTGCAGCGGGGAGACCTGCCGCTGGATGCCGCCGTGCGGGCGCTTCTCGCGGGGCGTCCTCAGGCCCTTCCAAACTCCGAGGAAACGGACGAAGCCCATATTGATCTCGCCCGGCAGGCCCGGTGCGGGTTTCCGGAAGTCGTCTATTCCCCGGGAAAACCGACGGAGGCCATCGTTCAAGTCTTCGAAAGTCAGTTGGCTCGGGGGCAGGAATGCTTCGCCACCCGCATTTCGACCGAGCAGGCCGAAGGAGTTCAACGCCGCCTCCCCGCCGCCCGGCACAACGCCGTCGCCCGCACGATGCGGCTCTCGCCCGAGCGCGATCCAGCGACGGGCGAGCAGACGCCCGCAGGACGTGTCGTCGTCGTCACGGCCGGGACGAGCGATCGGCCGATTGCGGAGGAAGCCTTGGAAACCGTCCGCTGGATGGGAGTTTCGGCCGAGCTGATCGTGGACGTTGGCGTGGCCGGACCGCACCGCCTGCTCGAAAAGCTTCCCCGCCTCGCCGGGGCCGATGCGGTGATCGTCGTCGCCGGCATGGAGGGAGCGTTGCCGTCGGTGGTCGGAGGCTGGGTCGACGTTCCGATCGTGGCCGTTCCGACGAGTGTTGGTTACGGTGCGAGTTTCGGCGGCGTCACGGCGCTGCTGGGCATGCTCAACAGTTGTGCGTCGAACGTCACGGTCGTGAATATCGATGCCGGGTTCAAGGCCGGCTACGTCTGCGGGATGATTGCGCGACGCTGTGCGGCGGCCCGTGCGCAGTAACACGCTCCTCAACACAGGTTGATTCCTCTCCCAATGCCAGATCTTGCGCTGCATTCCCTGACGCGGACGTTTACCTCGGTGGCGGGTTCGCTCGAGATCCTGCGCGGGGTCGATCTGGAGATGAACCGCGGCGACGCGCTGGCCGTCACCGGTCCCTCGGGGTCGGGAAAAAGTACGCTCCTTTACATCATCGGACTGCTGGACCACCCGACGGCTGGCTCGATCTCGTTGATGGGGCAGACTCCCTTCGCGATGTCGGCCGCCGACCAGGCCGCGTTTCGCAACCGCCACATCGGATTCGTCTTTCAGGACCACCACCTCCTGCCTCAATGCACGGTCCTCGAGAACGTGCTGATTCCCAAGCTGGCCGGCGGGGGTTCGACCGCGGCGGACGAGACCCGCGCGAAGACGCTTCTGGACCGTGTGGGTCTGACCGGACGCATCACTCACAAGCCGGCGCAGCTCTCGGGGGGCGAGCGCCAACGGGTAGCCGTGTGCCGCGCGCTCATCAATCAACCGGCGGTGTTGCTGGCCGACGAGCCGACGGGCAATCTCGATCGGACGACGGCCGAATCCGTTGGCACCTTGCTGCTCGAAATCAGTCGCGAGCAGAATACGCTCTTGATCTGCGTCACCCACAGCACCGAGCTGGCGGGACGTTTCCCGACTCACAAGCAACTTCTGGACGGACGCCTGGTTGAAGGTTGAAGGTTGAAAACGAGGAGCTGGTTTGGCTGACTCCTGACTCCTGACTCCTGATTCCTGATTCCTGATTCCTGTCTCCTGTCTCCTGTCTCCTTCTTCCATGACCACTTTCCGCTTACTGCTCCGCAGCCTCGCCTTTTACTGGCGGACGAACCTTGCTGTGGTTCTCGGGGTGATCGCGGGGACCGCAGTGATCGGCGGGGCGCTGGTCGTCGGCGATTCGGTGCGGGGGAGCCTCCGCCAGATGACGCTCGACCGGCTCGGACAGATCGATTTCGCGCTGACGAGTTTTCGCTTCGTGCGGGAAGACCTGGCGAACGAGATCGCCGCACGCCCCGAGTTCGCCGAATCATTCTCGGCCGCAGCCCCGGCACTGATGTTGACCGGCGGCGTGCAGTTCAACCTGCCGAAATCCCAGGAAGGCTCGCCGGGTAACGAGGCGCCGCACGTATTGCGAGCCGGACAGGTCGGGGTATGGGGCGTCGATGAGCGGTTGTGGACGCTCACCCGCACAACGGATGTCGCACCCCCGGAAGGCAACGAGATCATTCTGAACCATCGGCTGGCGGAGCAGCTGGGCGAGGGGAACGGCGGTCGAAACATTCGACCGGGGGACACCGTCACCCTCTGGATCGAACTCCCCGCGACGATTCCCCGCGAGGCGCTGCTCGGAAAGCGAAGCGAGACGACCCGCGAAATCGAATTCACGGTCAAGGCGATTCTGGAAGAAGCGGCGGGGGCCGGACGGCTGAGCCTCGTTCCGAACCAACAGCTTCCGCGGAATGCGTTCGTGTCTCTCAAGACGCTCCAGGAAAACCTCGAGCTGTCGCGGATCGAGCCGAGTCGACGCAATCGCACGGAGCGGCCGGCTCGCGTCAATGCCATTCTCGTCGCTGGAAAGGAGACCTCGACCGGCAGCGGAACACAGGCCCCCCAGGCGGCGGAAAAACTCGAGCGGCTGCTGGACGACGCCCTGCAACCGGACGACCTGGGGATGCGCGTCGTTGCCAACGAGAAGCGCCAGTATCTGTCGCTCGAGAGCGAGCAGCAGATCGTCGATGACTCGCTGGCCAGGGCCGGAAATGAAGCAGCACGGCAACTGGGACTGAAGACTTCGCCGGTCTTCGTCTATCTTGCGAACACGATCTGGAAGGGAAAGCTCGAGGACGGACATTTTTCACGTTACACCGTGGTGGCCGGCGTCGATCTCTCGAACCAGCCTCCCTTCGGCCCGTTCGATTTCGTTGGAGAGCCTCCAGAACTCCCGATCGGGGAAGGGGCCATCGAGTCCGGCGGCGCGGGCGAAGTCATTCTCAATGACTGGCTGGCCGAGGATCTCGAGGCGAAGGTGGGCGACACCATTCGGATGGAATGGCACGTCGTCGGTTCGCATGGCGAGCTTCCGGAACTCGGACGCGACTTCATCGTTAAGGGGATCGTCCAATTGGCCGGGGCGGCCGACGATCGCGGTTTGACCCCGGAAGTCAAAGGCATCACCGACGTCCAGACCTTCAGCGACTGGGACGCCCCGTTCGACATGAAGCCAGTCACCGGTCGCGACGATGATTACTGGGAGGAGCACCGTGCCACCCCGAAGGCCTTCGTCTCGCTGAAGACGGCGGAGCACCTCTGGTTGAGCCGGTATGGGAAGCTGACTTCGCTTCGAATGAGCGCGCCCGACGGAATGACGCTGGACGAGGGTGCGAAGCGTGTGACCAAAACCGTGCTGGAGAATCTGGAACCCGCCGAGACCGGCCTGGTGTTCCAGCCGGTAAAGTTTGCGGGGCTGGTGGCGGCTGGAGGCTCTCAGGACTTCAGCGGACTGTTTATCGGGTTCAGCTTCTTCCTCATTCTCTCGGCCACGATTCTGATCGGGCTGCTGTTCCGCCTGGGGCTGGAGCGGCGGGCGGCCAATATCGGGCTGCTGGAAGCGGTCGGTTTGTCGCCGCGTCAGGTCCGCTGGGCCTTCCTCAAGGAAGGCTTGCTGCTGGTCGTGATCGGAGGGTTGCTGGGAACCGCGGCGGCGGTCGGCTACGCCTCCCTGATGGTGTATGGGCTGAAGACGTGGTGGATCGGGGCGATCGGGACGCGGTTCCTCGAAGTCTACATCCGTCCGGAAAGCCTCGCCTTCGGCTTCGCCGGCTCGGCGCTGATCGCCTTCCTGGCGTTATGGTGGGGGTTGCGGCAGCTGCGGGCGATTTCGGCGCGGGAGCTGCTGGCCGGGGCGACCGAGGCAAGCCTGTCTTCGGCCGACCAGCAGGCGCGAGGACGGCGCGCCGCGCGGATTGCGATGGGGACTACTCTCATTGCGGTCGCGCTCCTGGCCGGCGTGCTGACCGGATTGATTCCCGACCGGGAAGCGTTTGGAGGCTTCTCGTGGACGATCGTCTGTTTCTTCCTCGTCGGAGCCTGCCTGCTGACCGCCAGCCTTATGTTCCTGTCGGCCTGGCTGAACAATGACCGCACGCTGGCCGTGCGTGGTGCGGGGCTTGTCGGCCTGACCCGGTTGGGACTTCGCAATGCCGCCCGCCAGCGCCAGCGCAGCGTGTTGACGGTCGGCTTGATTGCGTCCGCCGCCTTCGTTCTGGTGGCGGTGGCGGCCGGGCATCGCAACCCCGCGGTCGAGTTCCCGGTGAAGGACTCGGGGAACGGCGGTTTTCTGCTCGTGGGCGAATCGAGCGCCCCGGTTCTC
>JADZEF010000159.1 GCA_020850695.1 Planctomycetaceae bacterium
CTCGACCGCGTCCCGCACCACCTTGGGAAACTCGACGATACCTGGCATGGCCGTGCCCTCCTTGGGCTGTCTGCGCCATCCGACCAACACTCCATTCCTCCCTATTTTCGCAGCGCCGCTGCGTGAACTGCAAAACTTCAGTTACTACTTCGGAACTCCCGCCTCGGCCAAGGCATGGCAGCCCGCATCCGCCGATACGGACAGCTGAAACTCCACGAAGGGCGGACGTCCCTTCGGCATCTCTCACTCCGCTCCCCCCGCGGATGCCGCCATGCCGACTTCGACCCGCCCCCAGGGCGCCACTTCCGAAAACCTGCTGTCGGCGATTCTCTCGGGCGAGCGGTTCTGGCCGACCGAGCCGCAATCGCTGCACGACACGGGACTCTCCGAGCCCTTCCTCGAAGGGCTCCTCTGCCGCCATCTGATGGCTCACGGCAGTTGCAGCGGGCGACGTCTCGCGACGCTCATCGGCCTGCCGATCCGTATCGTCGACCCGCTGCTCGACCGCCTCCGCTCGATGCAGGTGGTCGTCCATCGCGGCAGCGGACCGCTCAACGACTACGTCTACGCCCTCACCGAAGAGGGGCGCAAACGGGCCATGGCGTCGCAGCAGGATTGCGCCTACATCGGTCCCGCCCCCGTTCCGCTGATGGATTACGTCATCTCGGTCGAGGCCCAGGCGGTTCGCGAAGAGCCGATCCTCCGGGCCGAACTTCTCGACGCCTTCCACGATATTTCCATCGCCCCCGCACTCCTCGACCTGCTCGGTCCCGCCGTCAACTCGGGAGGCGGGCTCTTTCTCTACGGCGCGCCGGGCAACGGCAAGTCGACCATCGCCCATCGCGTCACGAGTTGTTATGGCTCGCAGATCTGGGTTCCGCACGCCTTCATGGTCGAGCAGGAAATCGTCAAGGTTTACGACCCCGCCCACCATCGTCAGGTCGAAACGGAAGGGGAGCCGGATCGTCAGTCGTTCGATCGCCGCTGGATCCGGGTGCAGCGTCCCACCGTCGTCGTCGGCGGCGAACTGACGCTCGACAACCTCGAAATCCGCTTCGATCCCTACACCAAAGTCAGCGAGGCTCCGCTCCATCTGAAGAGCAATTGCGGCTGCCTGCTCATTGACGACTTCGGCCGCCAACGCGTCTCGCCCGAAGATCTCCTCAATCGCTGGATCATCCCGCTCGAGAACCGCCACGACTTCCTGACGATGGGGAACGGCAAGAAAATTTCAGTCCCCTTCGAGCAGCTCATCATCTTCTCGACGAACCTCGATCCGGCCGACCTGGTCGACGAAGCGTTCCTGCGACGGATTCCCTACCGGCTCGAAGTGACCGACCCGACGGAAGATGAGTTCTACACCCTGTTCCAGATCGCCTGCGACCGCCAGGGCTGCGACTACAACGGCGAGGCGGTCCGACATCTGCTCGACAAGTACTACCGGCCGAAAAGCCGCCCGCTGCGTCGGTGTCATCCGCGCGACCTGCTGAGCCAGATTCGCTACTACTGCGTTTACAACTCGCTCCCGTTTGAACTGCGGCCCGAGCACATCGATCACGTCGCCAAGGGATTCTTCACCGACGTGCCGACACGGACGCGGGCACGGCGTGTGGCTGAGTAGTGGGTAGTGGGCAGTTGGTAGTGGAAAGCCAGACAGACGAACGGAAGCTGGAACCAACTGCGTGCCGCCCTTCAACTCCTGTCTCCTGTCTCCTGTCTCCTGTCTCCTGTCTCCTGTCTACTGACTACTGACTACTGACTACTGACTACTGACTACTGACTACTCCCCATGTCCCACACCATTGCCCTCGGCGAGACGCCTCAGCAGCCTCTCGCGAATCAGACGCCGGCCACGTCCGGAGTCATGCTGGCCGGGTACGTCCTTCAGCAGCGGCTCGGGGAAGGGGGCTACGGCACGGTCTGGAAGGCGATCGGCCCCGGCGGCCTGCCGAAAGCGGTGAAGGTCCTGCGGGGACGGTTCGACGGACAATCGGCCGAAACCGAACTGCGCGCGCTGCAGCGGATGCGCGAACTGCGGCACCCTTTCGTACTGAGCATCGAGCGCATCGAGATCATCGAGCAGCAGCTGATCATCGTCACCGAGTTGGCCGAGTGCAGCCTCGAAGACCGCTATGAAGCGCTCCGCGAAGGGGGCAAACGCGGTATTCCGCAAGCCGAGCTGCTCGTCTACCTGAAGGACGCCGCCGACGCTCTCGACTTCATGTGCGAGACGCACGGCCTGCAGCACCTCGACATCAAGCCGGGCAACCTGCTGATCCAGGGGGGACACCTCAAGATCGCCGACTTCGGTCTGATCCGCGACGTGACGCAGACCCAGCAGTCGATGATCGCCGGCTTCACGCCGATGTATGCGCCGCCGGAGCTGTTCGACGGCAAGCCGTGCCGCTTCAGCGATCAGTACAGCCTGGCGATCGTCTACCAGACGATGCTCACCGGCGTCCCGCCGTTCAACGGACGCACCGCCGCACAACTCGCTTCGCAGCACCTCCGCAGCCAGCCCGACCTGTCGCCGCTGTCGCCGTCCGAACGGCCAGCGATCTCGCGAGCCCTCTCCAAGAATCCCAACGCCCGCTTCCCGACCTGCCGCGAATTCGTCGAAGCCCTCGCTCGCGGACGAACGCCCGCCGGGTCGGGACGCACGCCGACTCTCAAGAAACCCGAACGCACCGAGATGGCCACCGTGGCGGCGTCGGTGCCGGTCCTGTCGGCGCGGACCAGCATTCCCGTCGCGCCCGTGCCGCTGGCAGAATGGAAGCCTCGGCCGCAGATCGTCGTGGCGCTGGGGGGCATGGCCACCGCCATCGCCGTCGAATACCGGCAAATGCTGTCCGCCGCATTGGCCGGCGCGGAAGACCTCGACGCCTTCCCGGTCCTGGCGCTCGACACCGACACCCGCTGCCTCACCGCGTCCCGCAGCACGCCCGATTTTCTTGGTCTCCGCGACAGCGAAGTTCTGCCGCTCCCTCTGCGTGACTCAAAAGACTATCGCAATCAGTCCGAACGCCTGCTCGAGTGGCTCAGCCGCAAATGGTTGTTCAACATCCCTCGCTCGCGACAGGTCGAAGGGATTCGCCCGCTCGGAAGACTGGCCTTCGTCGATCATCGCGACACCATCCATCGACGCCTCACGCAAACCATCAAGACAGCCTGTGCGGCGGATTCCCTGGCCGCCGCGTCGAAGCTCCTCGGAACACCCTTCGACACTCGGCCCGAAATCGTCGTGCTGACGTCGACTCAGGGGGGCTCGGGAAGCGGGATGCTGCATGATGTCGCCTACCTGGCGCGGCAGGTTGTGGACGAACTGAGCATGCAGGGCTCGATCGTCGGACTGATGCTGCACACCACCAGCGGGCCGGGCGGGCGGCGGGACGTTGAACTGGCGTCGACGGTCGCCTGCCTGACCGAGTGGACTCACTACGCGCATCAGGGATACCGGGCGGCCTTCAAAGGCCGCCGCTCCGAGGTCGATCGGCCGCCGTTCGACCATGCCTACTTCGTCACGCTGGGAGATCAGCTCTCCGACGAGGAGTTTCACGAGCGAAGCAGCCGCGTCGCCGAGTACCTGGCGCGCGGCGCGATCACTCCGGCCCGCAGCTTCCTCGACGGCGTCCGAAAGGCGGAGGCGGGCAGCGCGAGCTCCGATCAGCCGAACGACGTCACCGGGGGGACGACTCTCCGCTCGTTCCACCTGCATTCCAAGGCCCCATCCGTCGAAGACAGCGAGCGGGCCGGGGCGCTCGTCACTCAGCTTCTGACTCGCTGGCAACGGGGCGCACAACCCGCCGCCGCCTCTCCCGACAGCGTGGCCGCGGAATGGTCGGGACGATTGCAGAAGGAACTGCGGCTCGAGATCGACGCGCTGCTGAACATGGCGACGACGGTGCTGTGCAGCGACGTCGGCAAAGCCTTCCATGCATTTGCCGCGCGACGCGCCGAACAGATGTCGCCGCAAGAGGCCCGCGGTAATGGCTGGGAGCGACAGCTTCAGACCGACTTTCAGGCGAACACCCAGGACGCTCCACCCAACCATCCGGGCTCGCTGTTGAAGGCGGTGGCCGGACAGTCGCGGGGTTGGTCGAAGCACTGCGGCGATCACCTGGTCAACCGCCTGCACGCGCTGACCGGCGACGCGTTCGGCGTTGAACACGTCGATACGGTCATCGCCGAATTCCTGAAGCGGCTGGAAGCCGTCGGTACGCGGCTCGACCAGGTCGCGGCCAGCGGGGCACTGGCAATCGATCCAAAAGCACCGGAATCGACCGATGCTCGCACCGCCGATCCTCGGCTCGCGGTCGTGAAGGCGTACCGACATTGGTTCGCCGCCGGGTTGATCGGATGCCTGCTCGAAGCCATCAAGGAGATCGCCCGCACCGCGTCGAACTGCCGGCAGGAATTCGCACGGATCCGCACAACACTCGAATCGATCGAAATGCAGTCAACCGACGCGCCGACACCGGCAACGCCGTTCCTCGACGCCCAGGCGCTAACTGAGGTGAACGCGTTGGCTCGCACCCTGGCCAGCCATCCGCGTCTCAGCCTGCGCGGATTGACTCAACAGACTTCCGAGGCCATCTCCACGTGGCGGTCGGAACTTCTGCGCGAGACACTGCGTTTCGTGGCGAACGAAGCGGTGAAGAACGGCGTCCCCGGAGCGTCGGACAGCGAGTTGTCGTCGAAGATTCGACCAATCCTCTGGAACATCGGAGGCCGGCACCACATTCTCTCGGCGGCTCCCGCGGACGACCGCGGCGACGGAGTGAAAACAATCCAGCGCGATTTCGGCGAGTGCGTGACGTCAATCGTCGACGGATCGCTCCCCTCGTGCGTGCTGGTGGAAATGGAGCAGCTCGACTTCCCGCTCCTGGTCACGCGTCTGGGGGGAGCCGATCCCAAGGTTCACGAGATGTTCCGCCAGCTGCTCACCCGCCGCGATGTCGACTGGACCGAGGGGATGTGACGGCTCGAGACTCCGTCCCCGCCCGGCGCTCTCAGAGCGCCTCGCACGTCAACGAGCGCGAGAACACAGACCGGGTTCTCTCCGCGCGGAAGGCGTTGCCGGCCGTGACCCAGGGTCACGAGGCCCTGCCGCGTTCTTCGTCATCGGCCCGGCATCGGATAACTCAACCGTACGGCGTATCCACTGCGGGAGGCTGAGGCCCCAGGTTGAGAAGGCGCTCACCGCGGTGCTATCGAATGGCCGTCGACTCCGGAATCGGCTCGGGGATCGCAAGCGGCTCGGCGAAGGTCTTCTTCCGGCGCTCGTTCGACTCCTCCGGCGGCGGAGGGGCCACGAACCGCGCGTACCAGCCGCCGAGGACATCCAGCACGATCGCGGCCCCCGTGATTCCCAGGAGATGAATCACGAACCACAGGCGAAACGCGGCCCAGTGAAAGCCGCGGCTTGTCGCGATCATCGCCGGGTGCCACAACAGAACCAGCGTGCTGAGCAACATTCCCATCGCCAGGAAGACCGCGAGCGACCGCCAACCCAGCGCGAGGATCGTCTTGACCACCGGGACGGGAAGCATTCCCGCGAGCGGGCGCCGGCTCGTCAGCAGCAGTTGAAAGGCCATCCAACCCGCGGCGAGCGTGAAGCATTCGAAGAGGATGATCCGGTCGAGCACTTCGCCCGCACCAAATCGAACCCAGTACCATGTTGCGAACGACAGGGGAAAAACTGGCCCCGTGGCAACGCACAACGCATATCGACCCATCGAGAGTGCCACGTCTTCGAGCCGAATCCAGCGCCCTTCCTCACTCCCCGCGAGGCTCGCATCGGCCACCACATAAGACAGGAACTCGCACGCGAACCCCGACGACATCAACAGCGTGACGATGAACGCGCCCGTCGTTCGCAGAAACGGGACGGCGAACGGCTCGCTCAGGTTCGATTGCAGAACGTTGACAAATAGGGCGGCCGCAAGGGCGCCGCAGAAACTCAGGCCCAGAAGGAACCGGAGGTGGTCGAGCGGAACCCGGAAACATGCGGTCCAGCCGTCATCCCTGCGGCGGCGACGGGCCTTCTTCTTCGGCGTCGTTCCGTCCGCGCTGGCGGAGTGCGATCCGATCGTCACCTGCTGGTCGATCGGATCGGGACGGACGTCCGGCGCGTCATCGTCCCGGCCTCCCGTGATGAACTCTTCGGTCAGAACCGTGTCGGACGATTTCGGCCCTTTCTTCTGCCTGGGAACGGGCAGCACCGCACCACAGACCGGGCACTTCGTCTTGCGCCCCGCCCGATCGTCAGGCACGGACAACGCGCGTCCGCAATCGCAGTAGACTCGGATCGCCATGGATTCGCCGCGCGAAAGCTCGATCTTGAGTAGCCGCTATCACGGCATTCGCCGAGAGTCAACGCGCGGTCAGCGAGGCTGAGGGGCCCGCAGCGACTTCAGGAACAGAACGAGCTGCTTCTGTTCTTCAAGGGCAAGCTGGGTGAAAGCCGTCCGCGCCGGATCCCCCTGACCCGTATGGGCTCGAATCGCCTCTTCCAGGGTGGCCGCCCGGCCGTCGTGCATGTAGGGGGCGGCATCGGCCACGCCCCACAGCGGCGGCGTCCGCCACTCGCTCTGCTTCGCGGGCGCCGAAACGAACTCATCCGGGTCCGGGATGGGAGGATCGTTGTATGAGCCCCCGGCAGAGAGTGTCTGGCCCATGTCATGCAGCAGCAGATCGCTGTAGATGCCAGTCACCCGGCCGACGTCCGGCTGGTGGCATTCGGCACAACCCACCTTGGAAAAGAGGGCACGACCGCGTTCGACGTCGGCGGACGAGACATCTGGCGGCGCGAGTTCTTCCGGCCTCGGCAGCGACTGGATGAAAGCCGTCATCTGGTCGCACTGCTCAAGCGACAAATCGAAGCCCGGGGCGGTGTAGCCGGCCTTGGCAAACGATTGCGCCTGGGCCTGGTTCGGATTGCCCAGCCCCAGTTCGTTGGCACAGGCGGCCTGCACAAAATCGCTCAGCGACGCCGTCTGTCCTTTCCAGCCAAATCGCCCAATGCGATTCCCCACCAGCCGCACGGCTCGCCCGAGCGGGACACGATCGCTCCCTTCGACCGCCATCCCTCGACGCAACTGCTGCGCCCGCTCGTTGGCAAGAATCTCGCGGTCGGTGATCTCGTCGATCAGCTTCGCTCCGAACAAGGCGGGCGTCTTCCGCTCGGTGACATGGATATCGAGGTTGGGGCTGGTCGCCTTCAGGATCTCTTCCGTTTCCCGGAAATCGGGGCGCGTGGCGGCATTGTGAATCAACCCCGACTTCTGCGTGTTGGCACGGACGATTCCGTCGTTCCCGCATGTGATGATCCGGGCAATGAAAGCGTGAACGTTGGCGTCCTGCGGACCGCTTCCCCCCACCCCGCCTTGCCGATGGCACGCGACGCATGACTTCGCGTTGAACACCGGTCCCAGGCCGTCGCCGTTCGGGCAGAGCGGATCGTTCGCCGTGAATTCGTGCAGGAAGAGAGCTTTGCCCGCCTCCGCGGCCGAAACGTCAATCGGTTTCGGCGCCGGGGGACGCGCGGAAAACGCCTTGATGGTCAATGGTGCGGCCAGTGCCGCACACAACGCCAGGCCGCCGAGTAACTGACGTGACATGACTCGACCTCCGGAAGCAGAACCGACACAGCCCGGCCGGCGAACGCCGAAAAGAGAGCGGGCTGGAAGAAACCGCACGATCCACAGTCGCATCCGCTGAACCGGCATTCTCGCGCCGGGTCGTCCGACATGCAAACAGAATACGGACGATCCTCTGCCGAATTCACTTCCACGTTATTCACGGTGATCCATGACCTGCATCTCCTCGCCCGTGACCGGATTGAGCCGGCGGATCTCGAAGACCTTCCAGTCCTTGCCGACGCGCCGCCACGTCATCTCCCAGCGCGAGGGATGGTGCCCGCGGTGTGGGGGATTCTTCAGATTGATCGTCGCATTCACGCGGAACTGCGAGATTGCCTGCGTCCCGCCGGTCGTCATCCGCACGCTCTCATCGGTCACGCGGGCATCCTCCTCGACGTCGACGAGCTCCAGCCCGAAACTCACCAGCCGCCTGAGCGAATTCTCCTGCGGGGAAATGAACGCCAGCACCCCGTCGACATTTCCGCGGACCGCCGCATCGACCATTGCGCGGATATTGGCTTCGACACGCTCGGACTCGGTGACGACTTGACGCTCGATCACGAAGACCGCGATCGCCCCGGCCAGCAATCCGAGAACCCCCAGCAGAAAGACCGATCGCTGGTTCTGAGTCCAGATCCCGGCCAGAACGACTGCCAGCGTCACCAGGATGACGATCGGCGGCCAGGGATTCTCGGTAAACCACATGGCGATCATCTCATCGAGGAAACAGGTGCGAGCAGACAAACGTCTTGGCCGGTCCGCGTTGCCACAGGAAAGGACCGTCATCATATCAAGCTCAACGGCCTGCTGCGGCTGAGTCCGGCGCGCCCGGCTTTGGCGTCTCACGTGATAACGGATGTCGCATTGAGGCTTGGACTCGCGGGCCGGAGCGGCTGTGCTACGTTTCGGCGGTCGGCAGGTCGGCCTTCTTCGCCGGTCGGATGCAGTAGTAGAGCCCTCCCGCGGCGATCACTTCCGCGGCCAGCCATAGGATTCGCAACAGCACGGTTGCGGCGACAGCGTGCTCGCTCGACAGATGCGGCTGCGCGCGGAGCGCTTCGATCATCAGTCCCTCGCGGACTCCGATTCCCCCGGGAGCGAAAAGCACGGCGAAACCGATGGCCGTGGAGAACGAGACCGCCCCGGTCCACGCGGGCCAGTCGGCCAGTGTGACTTCGCTCGCCCCCACCGCACGCAAGGTGCACCCCAGGCTGAGCCCGTGCAGCATCCAGCTGACGACGAACGCGGCCAGGCCACCTGCCAGGAGAATCGAATCGATCTGCGGCGTGCGTCCTTCCACCAGCAATTCGGCCGGCGTCATGCGGCGGGCGATTTGCGTGAAGATGATCGAGATGAGGGGCAGCACCGCGGCCGTCGACAGCAGCACGAGAATGGCGGGAACCCAAGGGGGGCTGAGGAGGGACAGCACCCAGCCGGGCAGGGCGTCGAGCCGGTCCTGCGGGATGAGTTCCGGAGCCAGCGCCGCGGCCACCGCACATCCCGAGCCCATCATCGCCAGCGTCTCGTAGGTGACGGTCAGCGCGGCGGGGGCCGCCGCGAATCCCCGCTCGCGGATGAGGGCCGACCGAATGACAAGGACCGTCGCCTTTCCCGGGACGTACTTTCCCAGGTGACCGCAATAGTAAGCGCGAGCCGTGTCACGCCAGCGGAGCCGCGCTCCCATCCGCTCCATCATTCGCTGCCAGAACCAGACTGACGGCAGCCAGCCCGCCAGGTAGGTGACAATCGCCGGAACCAGCCATCGCCATTCAAGCGACAGCTGCGCGAGGGACGCCCCATCCTGCTCCCAGTATCGCGACGCCCGCCGCACGACGAACACGACGACGGCGACGCACAGCGACCACTTCACCCACGGCCACCACGCGCGGCGTCGGCGCGGCCTGGCGGCCGCAGAGGCGTGGTCCGTGTCGCTCGTGTGCCCGCCGGAAGTCTCTGTCACAGTTTCGGCAGCTTCGGAGGCGGTGCAGGCTTGGGAGGCGGAGTTGGGGCCGGCTGCGGTCGCGGCTCGCGGGCCAGACGCACCGGTGGAGGAGACGGGGGCGCTGGAGGACGCGGCGGGGGCGGGGGAGGGGGCGGAATGAACCGCTCGACCACCTTGATGCCGAAGGGCTGAGCCAGCTCGCGTTCCGCCAGTATTGCCCACGGCGTCCCGCGGCCTTCCTCGATCACGCGATGCAGCAGTTCGTCCGCCAGCTTGGCCGAACGCCGCATCGTCGTCGCGTAGTTCACATCCTCATCGGGACGGAAGATCCAGTGATTCGACTTGGTCGACACGTCGCTTTCCGTCAGCGAACTCTTCAGCGTTGCGAGAGCGGTGTTGTATTCAAGGCACCGCGTCTTCTGCGCCAGTAGCCGGCCATAGGACAGGCAGAACGTCAGCCGCCACCGCAGCGACGGCTCCTTCGCGAGTTCTTTCTCGATGTTCGGAGGGAACGCCTGCAGGATGGTGTCGAGGGCGAGCTGAATTTCTGCCGACGTCTGCTGGGCGGTCGTCGCCCTCTGCCGGAAGTTGTTGGGCGCCACCCGCAAGTCCATCTGAGGCGTCCCGGGGAACGACACGGTCTCCGACGCCTGGGCCGCCATGACCGTCGCGTAGCGCAGCGGGTGCTTTCTCAGGTCGGCCTCGTATTCCTGGGGCGAGCCGTAATGGTAATCGGGAGCGAAGGGCTTGAGCTTGTCGCCGTCGAAGTCGCCCATCGGAGCGAGCCCCGCCATCGTCGTCATGTTGGTCATGAAGTAGACGCCCGACGTCTCATTGACGAGCCGCGACAGCCCGTAGGGGCCGAATCCCGACGTCAGGTACTCGAATTGCGGTCCGCCGTACCAGAACGGGAGCCGCACGTTTTCCAGCATCGCCGTCTCGGGTCCCAGATCAACCGGAAGCTGATACGTCCGGTTGTTCTCTGGAGCGACATACGGGACATAGCCCTTGCGGCGGCCGAACACGGCCGAAGGGCCGATGACGTACGCCTTCGTTCCAAACCGCCGGCAGATCGCGATCGCATCTTCCATCGGCTTGCCGAAGTCGTCGCCGGTTTCATCGGTGACGACGATCAGCATGACGCGCCGTCCCGCACTCCGGTATTTCTGCCAGTGCCGCGTCACCGCGCCAATCGCCGTGAAGACGTTCTCAACCCCCGACTCGTCCTCCTTCAGGCTCTGGAATGCATCGAAGACCTTGTCGAACTTGTCGGTCGGCTCCTTCGTCAGGTACTCGAATTTCTGACCATACGAAACGACGCCCGTCAGCAGCGGCTGATCCTGACGCGACAGTTCGCCGATGTCTTCGAGCGCGCCCAGCTCTCCGTAGATCCGCTTGAGCCGCTTCGCGATCGTCGCACGCTGCTTGGCCAGCGAAGCCGACGCATCGAGCATCCAGACGACCAGCACCTTCCGCTCTTTGAGGTTCTGGGCGATTTCCCAGGTGACGCGGTCGAGGGCCGATTCGATCTGAATGAGGCCCTCGCCAGTGGTCCCCTTGACGACGACGCGGGCGTCGACTTCCGCTCCGATGGAAATATCCGACGGGCGGGCACCGCGCTCGTGCATCTCCAGTCGCAGGTCGGGTTGCGGGACCGATGCGACGACGAACTTCTCGCCCCGCTCGCGGCCGACGCTCATCGCGTTGACCGTCTGGCGGACTTCCATTTCACGGTCGCCCGGGTTCGCCAGTTCGAACCGGATGACGGCTGTTTCCTCTTCAAATTCGGGCTGCGGCTCTGTCGTGCTGACCGACGTGTCGAGAGGCTGATCGACCACCGCGTGTCGGACACCGTGCGAAATGCCCGCCAGCGTCAGGATGATCCACAAATGGAGAACGGCACTCGCCAGGCCGCCGAAGACTCCGCTGCGAGTCTCTCCGCCGCCCGGTGCGGATTCGTCCGCGACGAAGGGTGGCAGCGGCGGGGCAGGGGGGACCGCCGCTGCGGCAACCGGCTCTTCGACGTGCGGCTCTGGCTCACCCTCAGTCTCGTCAATCCAATCATCGGCCTGATTGTCGGCCTCGGACGATGGCTCCAGAGGTTCATCGACCGCCTCGAACTCCAGTTCGGACGGCGTCGCAGCTTCCTCGAACGAGACCTCGAAATCTCCGGCTGAGACCGACTCGACGGTTGCTTCCTCAACGCTCGACGGCGCGGCCGCAAATTCGACGGCGTAGGGATCGGCGTCGACGGCCCCTTCATCTTCGGCCGGGGCGGCTTCGAACGTCACTTCGTCGTGTGAATCGTATGGCGGCAGGCTCTGCGGGTCATGCGTCGCGCGCGAAGTCTCGGCGAAAGCCTCGTGGTCGCTGAAATCGTCTGCGACAGCCTCGGCGAACTCGTCCGCGACCGCGTCGGATCCGCTCGACGGGTCGAACTCGTCGAATTGGATGTCGAACGACGCGGCATCGGCGGTGCGAGGCGTGTCCATGGATTGACTTCCTGCAGAAAGGCGCAGGGGCAGGACAGGTGTGCTTCTGAGCTTACCATAATCAGAATCGGAGAGCGTAGCCCCGATTCTCCGCAATTTTCCACCCACACCTTGCAGACCGGCCGCACGGTGGCTGCGACGTCGGCCGTTCCGTTTTCTCCTCAATCCGAATGTTGCGGGACGAAATCCACACCGGCGGCCGCTTTCGCCGCCGCGGCGATCGACTCACGTCGTCGGCCATCGGGCTACCTGTCCCGTCCGGAGCGCCTGGTTGGCGAGGTGGGCGGCCGAGGCCCCGCTCACTCCCACTTCCGCCGGAGCGGTCGGCCGTTTGCGGTTACGGACGCATTCCACCCAGTTCGCGAGGTGGACCAGTTCGCCGTCCGGCTTGTCGTAGAAGTCGGCCCCCTTCGGACCGCTACCGAGAATCAGCTCGCTTGCCTCGAGTTTCTTGTTGCGGTCGGGATGCACCTCGTACCGCCCGCGGTCGAGGTACAGCGTCCCGTTCGTCCCCATGAACTCGAGCATCGCCCCGTTGCGGGCATTGCTGAAGGTCCCCTCAAAATAGACCTGCACGGCCTTCTCGGGATACCGCAACAGCGTCTGCACGGTGTCGGGAGTCTCCCAGACGTCCTTCGCCGAATACCAGTCGCCGATGCTCGTCGCCGATTCGGGGTGGTCAAGGTCGAGATACCAGTGGACGACGTCGATGAAGTGAACCATCAGATCGGTGAAGATCCCGCCGCCGAAGTCCCAGAACCACCGCCACTGGCGGAAGCGGTACTCGTCGAACGGCTGCTCTTTCGCCCCTCCGAGAAAACGCTTCCAGTCGACCGACTTCGGATCGATGCCGAGGTTCGGCCGCTGGGCCCGGGCCGAATTGCGGTTCCAGGTGAGGTGGACCTTGTGGATGTCGCCCAGCGCCCCGGACTTCACGATTTCGTAGGCCTTCTGGAACTGCGGCATGCTCCGCTGCTGCGTCCCGACCTGGATGATCCGCTTGTGATCGTTCTGCGCCTTGATGACCGCCTCTCCCTCGGAGAGGTCGTGCGTCAGCGGCTTCTCGACGTACACATCCTTGCCCGCCACGCAGGCCGCGACCGTCAGCGGCACGTGCCAGTGGTCCGGCGCTCCGATGATCACCGCATCGACGTCCTTGCGGTCGAGAAGCTTCAGGTAGTCCTTCGTCTCGAACGCCTTCGAATCGGCGAGCTTCTTACCCTCGGCGAGGTGCTGGTCCCACACATCGCACACCGCCGTCACCTTGACGCCCGGGATATTCGCCAGGGCCTTCATCAGGAAGCGGCAGCGACCGCCGGTGCCAATGCAGCCGACCTGCAGCGTCTCGTTCGCCGCGTACCCGAGTGCCGTGGCGGTGTACCCCGCCGTGAGCAGCCCGGCGGTTCCCATGCCGACATTCGACAGAAACTCGCGACGCGGAAGCGGCTGAACCATGGCAGATCCCCGAGAGCGAAGGGACGGGCGAAACGGTTTGCTGCGAATTTTGTCAGAGTGCCACGATGATCGCAATTCGCCGCGAGTCGAAGGCTTGCGAGGATTGAAGGAGCAGAATTTGCCCGCGAATGGCGCGAATCAACGCGAATAGATCCTGCCTTGCTCTTCATCTGCCTTTCTCTTCATTCGCGTCTATTCGCGCCATTCGCGGGCAGTTCCTTTCTTCCTGGCGGACCCGGCAAAGTCGACACCATCCTCCTGACACTGCATCGACTTCCCGGCGTCGGACGATATATACTCGGTTATTGATAAGTCCCGCCTGACCGCTTCCAGCCCAAAACGTCCTCCCCGCCTCCGCAGGACGCCACATGCCGAGCCGCTCCGAATCACCCCTGTCGGTCGATCTCTCCCGTCGCGACTGCCTGCGGGCCGGGGCCGTCGCCTCGACCGGTCTGACGCTCGGCGGTGCAGCCCTTCCGGCGCTCCTTCATCCCTCGACCGCACGCGCCGCCACGCGCGACCCGGCCCGCGCTGCGGCGACTTCGGCGGCCTTCGGTCGAGCGAAGTCGGTCATTCTCTTCTGGCTCACCGGCGGTCCCCCTCAACAGGAGACGTGGGACATGAAGCCGGACGCCCCGCTCGAAGTTCGCGGGCCGTTCCAGCCGATCGCCTCGCGCGTTCCCGGGATGGACGTGTGCGAACTGATGCCGATGACGGCCGGCCTGACCGACAAGATCGCCGTCTTGCGGGCGGTCGTCACCGACGACAACGCCCACTCGTCGAGCGGCTACCAGATGCTGACCGGCGTCCCGCACATTCCCACCAACGTCGAAAGCGTCACGGCCAAGGCCCCGAATCTCTGGCCGTGTGCGGACAGCGTCGTCCGTGCCCTCCGCCCCGACCGTAGCGGCCTCCCCGCGTCGGTCGTCCTCCCCGAGCACATCTGGAACGACGGCAACTTCCCGTGGCCGGGCCAGGATGCGGGGTTCCTCGGCCGCAGGTACGATCCGTGGCTGATTCACTGCGATCCCTCCGAGTCGACGTTCCGCGTCCCGTCGCTCGCCCTCAACGAGGACGTGACATCCGACCGCTTCGACCGCCGCCTCTCGCTCCTCTCCGAAATGAACCGCCGCACCGACGCGGCTCCCAGCCATGCGGCGGTGTCTGGCTACTCCCAGGACATGACGCAGGCCCTCGGCCTCCTTGGCTCGGGGCGCTCGCGAAACGCCTTCGACCTCAACAGCGAGCCAGATTCCGTCCGCGACCGCTACGGCCGCAGTCGCTACGCCCAGAGCGTGCTGCTGTCGCGTCGTCTCGTCGAAGCGGGCGTCTCGGTCGTCCGCATCAACTGGACCCGCATCAAGGACCAGCCCAACCAGGGAGGCTGGGACACGCACGCGACCAACGCCACGGCCCTCAAGTCGCTGCTGATGCCCATCATGGACCGTGCGTACTCAGCGCTGCTGGAAGACCTCGCCCAGCGCGGCCTTCTCGACGAGACGCTGGTCGTGTGGCTCGGCGAATTCGGCCGCACGCCGCGCATCAACGGCAATGCCGGCCGCGACCACTGGGGACGATGCTTCTCGATCGCTTTCGCCGGTGCGGGAGTGCGCGGCGGCACCATCTACGGCACGTCCGACAAGGACGCCGCCTATCCGATCGAAGGCAAGGTGACGCCGGCCGACGTCCTGGCGACGATCTTTCACTCGCTCGGCCACGCCCCCGAGTCGGAAATCCGCGACACGGTCGGTCGTCCGTACCCCATCAGCCGCGGCGATGTGATCGAAGCGATTTACTGACGCTCGTCTTTCGCTCCGCGAAAGAACGCCGCGTTTGACGGCGTCGCGGTTAGCCTTTCAAAAACGTCACCGCGTCGCGTCCTTGCGCGGAGCGAAAGACGACCATGGCTTGAACGTCCCGCCTCAGCGCGCTCCAATACCCGCGTGTTTCTTCCCGCGGGGTCGAGGTCCTGGAAGGTGGCGCTGATGATTGAGCTGATGCTGAAAAACCGGGTCGCCGTGGTGACCGGCGGAGCGAACGGGATCGGGCGGGCCACGGCCGTGTTACTGGCGCGTCACGGCGCCCGCGTCTTCGTGGGAGACTTCAAGCTGCTCCCCGAGAACGCCGAGACGTTCCGTCAGCTCGGCATCCATGAGCAGAAGTGCGATGTCCGGAAAGAATCCGACCTTCAGCAGTTGATCGACGGAGCCGCACAGGCTGGCGGCCGGCTCGACATCCTCGTCAACAACGCCGGCATCGGGATGGTCAAGCAGATCACCGAGGTGACCGAGGCCGACTGGGACGCCTGCATCGACACCAACCTGAAAGGGGCGTTCTTCGGGGCGAAGCATGCGGTGCGGCACATGCAGCGCGGCGGGGGAGGAGCGATCGTCAACACGGCCAGCAATGCGGGACTGCTGCCGCGAGCCCACGACCCGGTCTACTCTATCAGTAAGATGGCACTGGTCGGACTGACGAAGAGCCTCGCCCTGTGTCACGCCCGCGATCGCATCCGCGTCAACTGTGTCTGTCCCGGACCGGTTGGCGACACCGGGATGATGAACGCCGATCTCGCGAAGGCCGCCGATCCCGAGGCGACGAAGAACAGTTTCATCGCGGCGAGCCCGCTCGCGAAGGCGTTCCGGCGGATGATCACGCCGGAGGAAGTCGCCGAATCGATCCTGTATCTCGTCAGCGACGCGGCGGCCATGGTGACGGGTACGTCGATCGCCATCGATGGGGGCAAGTCGCTCGGTGTGCCGCCGGCGGAATGAGCGCATTCATGCGGCGTCGATCTCCGTGCTTCACCATCCATCAGACAGTATCGGGATCGTCCGCTGTTGTATCCCTTCGGCGTATCGCGTCGCTCCTGGGATGCGGCACTCTCGCCCCGCGTCATAGATTTCGCGCCGCGTTCAATGGACAGGTTCCGTCTCGACAAGTCCGCAGCCGTCGCTGCATTCCCCCTCGAGCGGGGGTGGTGTCCTAATTTGAAACCCGCCCCGGAAAGCGGTCTGGCACGGGAGTTGGCGGGGCGGCTACGACTGCGAATCTTCGGGCTGCCACGTCTCATCAGTCAGGAGGAACGCGGCTCCGCATCGCTGGCACGTCCATTCCCATGGCGCGCTGCCTTGGACGAAACCGTCCGGTGGACCTTTTGTCCGTGGCGCGAGGACACCATCTTTCATCCCTCGCGACAGGCTTTCGAGAAGCCGTAGCCATTCGCGCGGGGCTCCACGATGGATGATCTGCCGGTGCCACCGATCGCAGGACTCGCACATCCCCGCATTCTACACCAGCGCAACAGAAAACTCCGCCAGTCTCCCGGCGGGGTTTCGCGTTTCGGGTGTCAGCCCATCACGACGTTGAACAGATCCCCGAAGGTCCAGTGGGATTCAACGATTCCGGCCTGCATTGCGGGAGTCGAGCGGAGCTTGCCGCTATTCCCATTCTCCCGCATCCGCCCGAGCGAGCTCGGTTGATCACTTCAGTAGACACCGCTCCTGCAACCAGCCACAGTAGCACGCCGGAAGCCGGGCTCTGCCGGATCTGTGCTGGCGACCGACTTCCGCCCGGCCTCTGGCACTGATTTGGCTCCCATGGTCTGGTTTGTCCTCGCCTGCGTGTTCCCCGCATTCCTGGTCTCCGTGCTTGTGACCGGGCTGATGCGGCGACTCTCCCCTCGCTGGGGACTGATCGACCAGCCGGCCGCCCGGAAGGTTCACAAGTCGCCGACGCCCCTCGGCGGCGGCATCGGCATCTGGTGCGGGGTGGTATTGCCGCTGGCGGCCGCCCAGGCGGTCGCGGGCTGGCTGGCGAGCCGCGATCCCCTTCCCGCGTGGTTCCCGGCCGAGTTGGCGCCGCACCTGGCGGGCGTCTCGTACCGGGCCGGTCAACTGTGGGGGATCATTGCGGGGGGGACGCTCCTCTCGGTGATGGGTCTCCTTGACGATCTTCGGAACCTCCCCTGGCAGCCGCGGCTGGGCGTGCAGTTCCTCGTGGCGCTGGGACTCGTCTTGGGAGGCGGCTTGCGGGCCACGCTCTTTCTGCCCGCTCCATGGATTGGGGCCGGGCTGTCGGTCCTGTGGATCCTGGTGCTGATCAACTCGTTCAACGTTCTCGACAACATGGATGGGTTGTCGTCGGGCATTGCCCTAGTGGCGTCGGTGCTGTTCGCGGTCGTGATGCTGGGAATGACGTCCGAGCCGCGATGGCTCGTCGGCGGCGTGCTGCTGGTGCTGGCGGGATCGCTGGCGGGCTTTCTCTGTCATAACTGGTCCCCCGCACGGATCTTTATGGGAGACACCGGCAGCTACTTCATCGGCCTTCTCATGGCGACGATGACCATCCTGGGAACGTTCTACGACTCGGCCTCGGGGAGCCGGCATGTCATTCTCGCGCCGCTATGCATCCTGGCGGTGCCTCTCTACGACTTCACCTCGGTCATCCTGATTCGCCTGGCACAAGGCCGCAGCCCGTTCCGTCCGGACAAGTGTCACTTCTCTCACCGGCTGGTCGAGCTGGGACTGAAGCCGAAACACGCCGTGATGACGGTGCATCTCGCCACGCTGACGACGGGACTGGGGGCGCTGCTCCTCTACCAGGTCCGCGGATGGACGGGAGCGTCGATCGTCTTCGCGCTGATTGCATGCCTGCTCGGAATCATCGCAATTCTCGAGATGGCCGCGAGCCGGAAGGCGCGACTGGAAGAGCCCAGGGAGCCGGGGAGTCCATCGTCCGCGGAGTGCTGAAATTCGGTTGCCGTCCGGAGTGACCCGTGGCGAGTAGAGGCGAGCGAAATGCTGCCGCGTTCACGTACCACCCTCACCGCAAAGGCGTCTGACCTCGAGCCAGATTGTCGCTGCCGGCGCGCTGGGTGAGTTTGCCGGCTCGCCACAGCGCCTCACGAAATGGAACTCCCGGAATCAAAATAGGGAGAATTGACAAAATAGGAATAATCGGAATAATCGGCTTATCGGTCTGATCCACCGATCGGCTGCGCGTCGACCGACGACGCCGGCCGGGTCTCTCGACCTTTCAGCCTGCACCGACGCTCTCGAGTCTCCTTTTGAAAGGCGACCTTCGAGAGGCAAGTCGTCATGTTCATTGGTTCGGAAGAAGTGTCGATTGAGACCCTGCTTGCCCGGGCACGGGCTGCGGAGTGTCACGGTCGAATGGCGGAGGCTCGGGCATGCCTGAGCGCCGCGGTCAGCGAAGATGCTTCCCCCCGCTCGCGTTTCGTATGGGCGGCTTACCTGTCGCGGCAGGGGGATTCGACCGGAGCGGCGGTGGAGTGGCGGCGGCTGTGGGAATCCACGACCGGAACAGAGCACGAGTCGATTGCCGGAGACGCGGCACATAATCTCGCCTGCCTCGAACGGCGACGCGGCGATTTCGCCGCTGCGAACTCTTGGCAACAGCGGGCGCTGGCATCGCGGTCGCGGGGATCGCTTGCCGTCATGTGCGAAGCATCGGACTTCGTGGCGGCTGCGAACGATGCCATGGGTGCCGGTCGTTGGCGCGATGCCGAACGACTGTTGCGTGCGGGCTTGCGGCGGGCGCACCTGGACGACGATACGCAGGGAGCCGCGGACATCCTGGGATCGTGCGGGGTGCTGCATCAACTCCGAGGCCGGCTCGCGAAAGCCATCGCACTGCACCGCGACGCGTGTCGACTGCACGAGCAGGCGGGGGACGACACCGGGGCGGCCTGCGACTGCCTCAACCTGGCGGGCATTGCGATCCGCCTCGGTCGCCCGCGCGCCGCGCTGTCCGCGGCGCGGCACGCCTGTCAGTTCGCGGTCCGCTCGGGCGAGCGGCCGCTGATCGATCAGGCGGACGAGAGGGTCGCCACGATCCGTCGGGCACTCGCGAAGCTGAGTCGCCCGGTCCATTGGAATTGAGTTTCGGTCGCGACACACAAGCCGCAGGCGGGGACGCTTGCGGCGACGGAATCGAGAGATGCGCCATCGCTTTCCGCCGGACATCGCCGAAGCGGGGTCACTTCTTCTTCTTTTTCGGCGTGTCGTCTTCGAAGGGATCGAAGTCGTCCTCGTCGACGTCCATCACCTCGACGGCTTCATCGGAAGCCGGTGAATCGGCTTCCGCGTCGTCGACGGAAAAGTCTTCGGACGAATCGACGGTTTCGAACTCATCCGACTTGGCGGCGATTGGCTCGTCGTCGACGTCAATGTCTTCGGACGAAGAGAGGAGATCAGCGTCCTCGACGCTCTCGACCGCGTCCGCATCGACCACTTCGTCAACGTCGTCCTCGGCGGCCGCGTCCTTCGACGACTTCTCTTCCTCTTTGGCCTTTGCTTTGTCCTTGTCCTTCTTCCCCGCTCCCGCACCCTTGGGACCGAGTACCAGGACGCCCGGCGGCAGGAGAACGAGTCCCGCACAAATCAGGAGCGTGATTCCCGAGACGGCCTGCAGGGCCATCGGCATCTTATCGATGTGGTTGAGGAACCCGCTCAGCAGGATCCACCCGAGGATTCCGCCAGGGATCGCCGCAACCAATGCCACTCCGGCCAGGGCCAGCTTGCTCACGCCTCACCTCAGACTGCGACAAACGATCAACACCGCAAACACCGAGCTCGACTTGACGTCAAACGACCATCGTAGCGCCCCGTTCGGGCATCTCGCAAGATGCGGCCGCCGCAGCGCATAAAATCGCCTCATTTCGCTGCCGATTCCGGTGCATTGATTGATCCTGAACCCGGCATGCCCATTTGGCGTGCGGGACGTGCCCGCAACTTCAGCACAATCGGCATCACCGGAGTTCCCGCATCATCGCTCCAGACGAAGGATCCTCGGAGGATTTCCTTTCCCGGTTCCGCTGCTGAGAACTCGGCCTCTCAATCTTGTCACCTCTGTCCGCCCACGCTCGGCGGAATCGAGAAAACACCTGGGGTGCAGCAGGCCTTTGGGCGGCCTCATCCGATGATGACGGGTCTGTCGGATGTTGCCCGATCGCATCGCCGCAAGTGCCAGTACGAAACTGTTCGAAGAATCGTGAATCCCGGTTTTCATCGACGGCCGCCGCGGACTCGGTTCATCGGATTCGTTCGCGGACGACAGCATTGGTCGGAGCGTTGTCGCGCGTCCAGAGGCGGCCGTGCTGCTGCGCGAAACTCACGATCCAGAGGACACCGCTCGTCTGATCGAAGGTGGTCCATGTTCCTCGCGCGACACCGGAATCAGACATCGCATACCAAAGCATCGCCTCGGTTGTTCGGAACGTGACCTTCGGCGGATTCCACCAGTGGGGAGTGCCTTCCTCCAGAAGATTACCTGGTGGTGGAGCATCCGAAAGGCGTTGCACGCATTCGACGCGATTGATGGCCGTCGTCAGACTGTGGGAATGTTGCTCTGACTGGTGTGCGTGCTCCTGCCATGTCTGTGCGGCATCCGCCGTCAGTTCGATGCGATAACAGTCCGTATAACTGTCTCGGGTGGTGTGACTGCGAGCCGACAGGCGCCGCACGTCGGCCGGGTCGACCCCCTCGGGCCATGCTCGCGGAAAGCGAGCTTTGGCTTCGCGTCCACTGAGATCGACGAATTCCTCAGGTTCGAATGTCAATCCCCAGAGCAGGTCCCCGAAGACCGGCAGCAGAAACATCAACACGACACAGAACAAGCACGACACATAGAAGAGAACAAGGAACGTCCGCCGAAACGTCAACATCCGAGGCTGCGACATGGGTTTCTCTCCCTCGCTCCAGATCCTTCAAGTAAGCCGCATTCGCGTCGGCTTCGCCAATCAGCAAGAAGACCGGGTTCAATGCGAACGATTCCGGCTTGTCGACGTCGATATCGATCGACTGAAACTGAGCCCCCGTCCGTTTCAGTTGCGGAGACGTCAATTGCCCCTGGACGTAGTGCGTTTCGATCCGGTACCCGCCTGCCCTGGCCAGTGCTTCGATGCCGCGTTGAACGTTCGGGACATCGATGGAGGAAAACCGGCGGCTGTAAACCGGTATCTCGTGGTAGCGGCGGCCGAACAATTCCATGAGCCGGCGGCAGACCTCTGCATCGATCCACTCTTTCATGCCCCACATCGCGAGAGCGATCACGACAGCCCCGGCAATGATGGAGCCGAAGAAGACGTCCTCGGGCTTCACCGCAAGCAAGTGAACGGCCACAAAGATCGTTTCCCGAAAAGGACGATACGGCGATGAAGTTCAACGCAGACGAATTCACGCGACCTCAAGAACCGGTTTGCCGAGCACATCAAACTGCGGCGTGATGCCAAGTCCGGGAGCCGTTCCGGCCGACATGCGGCCGTTGCGACGCTGCGGGGCGCCTTCGGCGTTGCTCACCGTCACGTAGCTGTTGAAGTCGGTCGTCGTGAAGAGGAACTCGGTCGGCGTGCTGTGCGCCAGGTGAGCGATGGCCGCCGTGACGATGTCGCCTCCCCAGCTGTCCTCAAGCGTCATCGCGATGCCGAGCGACACGCACAGGTCCCGGGCCTGCCGTGCTTTCGTCAGGCCTCCGAACTTGCTGATCTTGATGTTGACCAGGTCCATCGCCCGGTCGGCATGACCCCGCAACAGGACATCCAGCGAGTCGATGCTCTCATCGAGAACGAACGGATGGTCGCAATGGCGACGGACCGTCAGGCACTCCTCGTAACTGCGACAGGGCTGCTCGATGGCCACGTCCACATCCCGCACACCCCGCACAACCCGGAGCGCATCGTGCATCAACCAGCCGGTGTTGGCGTCGGCGACAAGCCGGTCGCCGCGCTGCAGTTTCCCCGCGACCGCATGAATGCGGTCGATGTCCGTCAGGGCCTCGCCCCCGACCTTCAGTTGGAAACGGGTGTAGCCTTCGGCCCGGTATCCGGCGACCTTCGCCGCCATCTCGTCGGGAGATTCCTGAGAGATCGCGCGGTAGAGAGGAAAGTCCTCGCCGTAGCGCCCGCCGAGCAGGATGCAGACCGGCTGGCCGGTCACCTTGCCAAGGATGTCCCAGCACGCCATGTCGAGGGCCGACTTCACATAGGCGTGCCCCTGCAGCGCAGCGTCCATGCGGCGATTGAAACGGCCGATCTGAGTCGGATCTTCGCCGAGGAGATGACGTCCGAGTTCGACAATCCCTGCCCGGGCGCCGGCCGCGTACGCTGGAAGGTAGAATGGACCGAGCGGGCAGACCTCGCCGTAGCCGGTGATCCCCTCGTCGGTGTCGAGAGCGACGACGGTGCTGTCGAACACCGAGACCGACTTGCCGCCGGACCACTTGTAGCTTCCTTCACGCAACGGAAGCTCGACGCGCCAGGCCCGGATGCGGGTGATCTTCATGGAACGACTCTCCCCGAAAATGAATCGAACATGGAGACGACTCGGCTCGAAGTCAACGCCGGCGGGGATTTGTCGAAGGGTAAGCCAGCGTCCTGTCCGCCCTGCTCCCCCTGAACATTATTCCCCACGCAATGCGACGGGTTGGGGCATTGATTCGTCGCCTGAAGTGGTGAACGTACGCCCAAGAGGCCTGGTCTGGATCTTCCTGCGCAACTTGACGTCACGAACTGGGTTCGACATGCTCGAACTGGACGACTTTTTCTCCTTGGTCGGTGATTTCGGCCTTCTGTCCTTTGTACTCAGGAACTTTGTGAAGCATGAAAGTTGATCTTCGCCATGTCGAGCTGCCCCGCTCCGGCGGCTCTGGTTCCACGCGCATTCCTCTTCGACATCGGGGGTTCACGCTGATTGAGTTGCTGGTGGTGATCGCGATCATCGCCATTCTGATCGCCCTCCTCCTTCCCGCCGTCCAGCAGGCTCGCGAGGCCGCTCGCCGGACGCAATGCAAGAACAACCTGAAGCAGCTCGGCATCGCCCTGCACAACTACCATGACACCGTCAACGCGTTCCCGCCGGGGGGGATCGGCGGGACGATGAAGGCCAGCTTCTTCACCATGCTGCTGCCGTACATCGATCAGGCGCCGGCCTACAATCGCATGAACTTCGCCTCGGGATTCAGCCAGAACGGCGGCGCGACCATCAGCGCGGACATGCTGATTACTTTGCCCGCGATATATGTCCCCATGCTGAATTGCCCCTCCAGCGAACTGAAGACCGTGGACACCAAGGTCGATCCGATCCCGATTCAACGCCCGAACTACGTCGGAATCTCCAGCGCGATCCTCAGCACGGTGGACGGCGTCACCAACAGCCAGACGGCCGGCACCTATGGCTGGTGGGTGGCGAACAATGGCGTCCTCTATGCCAACAGCCGAGTTCGCATCCGCGACATCACCGACGGGACGTCGAATGTGATCGTCATGAGCGAACAAGGGAGACCGCAGAACGACAACGTCGATCGGCGTTCCTGCATGCATGGCGGTGGGGCCTGGAAGGGTTGCTATCTGGCAGGCGAAACGAACACCGGGAACTTCTGTCAGAACCTGGTCAACATCGCTTACGGCATCAACAACATGGCCACGGGATTGACCTGGGCCACCCAGCCTTATCACAGCAGCGTTCCACTTTCGTCGCGGCACTCGGGCGGAGTGCATGCGCTGAAGGGGGACGGGGCCGTGGTCTTCCTGTCGGAAAACATCAGCTTCATCACCCTGATGCGTCTGGCTCATAAGAGCGACGGCGAAGTGGTTGGCGAGCACTGAGATCTCGTGACCATGCCGACCGGCCCGGCGCCCTCAGGGTGCCGGGCCATTTTGTTGGAATCTCGAGCACCGCGTACGACGCCGATCCGGACCTTGTCGATTTCCTCCCCCCGAGGGAGTCGTGGCGCGGTTCTGCCAGGAACCTCTTTGGAGAGCAGCCATGCGGCTGATGTTCATGAAGAATCGATGTGCTGCGCCGTTGCTGTTGGGACTGATCCTGCTGGGGGGATGCACTTCCGCCCCACCCACAGGCGGATTGCAGGGAACCGTCACGTTCGAAGGAACGCCGGTGAAGGATGCGACCATCCAGCTGCAATCCGCCACGACGGGAACCGCGTTTGCCGCTCCCCTGGATGCCAACGGAAGCTACCGCTTCGAGAAATCGCTGCCGACCGGAGAGTACAACGTCATCATCACTCCGGTTGCGGGGGCGGGCGATGACGGAATCGTCGGCGCGACTCCTCAAGCCCGGCCTCCCGAGAAGAGGGACGACATTCCGGAGCGCTACCGGACGATGGGGCAAAGCGGCTTGAAAGTCGATGTCAAACCGGGGAACGAGAACGTCTACGACGTCAAACTGACGAAATGACGGCCGAAGGGGCCGCAGCGCAGTGGCGGCGGGCGGGGGAGCCTGCCTCAAGCGACTCGACGATGGCAGGCAGACGCCTCCCGACAGGCGACCCCACCGCCTCACCGGGTCGCAACCGGGCAGGTCGCGTTGAGTTTGCCGTGGACGCTGCTCCGCTTGACCGGCATTCTCGAACTTCCCCGCACTCTCAGGAGAATTCACACATCGCGTTCAACCGATATCTCTCGAAGGAGACGAGTCGAAATCCCCCCTTCCGTCGTGGAATGCGGGATTCGGCTCAAGTCGGCGGCTGCCGAGTCTGACGCCGACTCCGTTCCTTCGCGCGCTCGGGAGAGAGCTTTGCGGACGCACCCCGGAACAACGTCCTTGCTGTTGGCTCTGTGCCTTTCGACGGCTGCGGCCGGAGAGGAACCCAACGCCTCGTCTGCCCCGTCGCAAAGCGACGAGATCACGCAGTTGCGTCAGGAGATCGAAGTCCTCAAGCAGCGGCTCGATTCCGGCGGTCTTCCCGTCCCGCGTCTGGCGGTCCCTGCAGGCGCGCCGCCGGAATTCGATACCGGTCTGTCGGCCGGGTACGCTCTGGTTTACGCCCGCCCGCACATGAAGGAATCGTTCCGTTCGACGACGACCAACCTCGTCACCGGCGAAATGACGCTGCATCCGTTCGACTTCGGTTACGAGCCCTCCTCGCGCGTCTGGGTCGGATGGCAGAATTCCACGGGCACCGGGGTGCGGGCTCGGTACTGGCACTTCGACCATGACGGCGATCCCTATTCCGAGGTGGCGACGCCGACCAGCATTCCCGGCGCCAGCTCTGTCACGGTGATGTTTCCCGCAAACATCGCCGGCGTTGTGCCCGGAGACGTGCTGAAGGTCACGAACACGCTGCGGGTACAGACGGTCGACCTGGAGGGGACCCGGACGCTGCAGTTCGGCCGGACCGAAGTGGTCGGCAGCGCCGGACTGCAGTACGCCCAGATCGAGCAGGAGTACGACGCCGAGATCCTCAGCGCAGTCCTTCCCCGCGGCCTGCATTCGAGCCGCACGTATCACGGTCTTGGTCCCTCGTTCGGCGCGTCCGCCCGCCATGCGTTTGGAGTGGCCGGATTGTCGGCCATCGCGTCGTTCCACGCGGCGCTGCTCATCGGCGAGAAGACCCAGCAGCGCGGGGTGGTCGGAGACATCAGTCCGATTCCCCTTCCGGCGTTCGTCGCGCTCCGCGACTCGATGGAAGCGACCGGGGCGTTCGAGACGGGAATTGGCTTCGAGTGGAACGCCTACACCGGCGACGCAGGCTCGCTCTCGTTCCGCTTTCTCTACGAAGCGCAATTGTGGACGGAGACCGGAGCGCCGACGCTCAGCTACCTCGGCTTCGACGCGTTCGCGGGCAGCATCGCCTGGACCTGGTGAAGGAACAGCGTGTCGATCGCGTGTGGCCAGGCGAGGCAGGACAGGGACGTAGGGCAGGCCCCCGCTGCCTCCCTCAAGACGCTGACGTCGAACAAGACCGGGGATCGTGACCAGCGAAAGGCCATGCGGGAGTCTGCCCTTCGGAACTCGGGCCGTTACTTCAACCTCTCGAGCCGTCCTTTGCGCTGGACGATATTCTTGTAGTCCCACTGGATCTCTTTGGCCTTCTTCAACCATCGCCGCAAATCGGACTTCCGAATCTCCGAAGCGTCATTGAAGAAGACCGACGCGTCCTTGAACTTCTTGCCCACGACGTTCAGCGCGGCTTCTTCAAAGTCGGCGCCGCTCCAGAACATCAGCCGAATCCCTGGCTTCTGCCGGCTGTACCCGACAATGGGATTGCCGTCGAGGAACCAGACCGGGTGAGCGTGCCAGATCTTGCTTTCGGATTCCGGAAGATACTTGTCGATCAACTGAGCGAGCAGGCCGCAGACTTCTTTGTGAGTGGGGTCCTGCTGGTCGTTGTATTCGACAACTTCAGGATGCATCTGATCTCTCCTGCGGCGTGACGCCAATCATCAGGGATGGGCCCGCGTCGCGGACTCATTTCAACGTGTCCAGGGCTCTGCTCAAATCTTTCCAAAGTGCCTCCGTCGGCTCGCATCCGACGGACAGCCGGATGTAACCTTCGGGAACCTTGTCGCCCCAACGGGCCCGTCGCTCCGCGGAGGTGTGTGTTCCGCCGAAGCTGGTCGCCGGCACAATCAACCGGGAGGCTTCGATCAGGCGATCGGCCGAGCCGGCGTCCGCCAGCGTCACCCCCAGGATCGTTCCAAAGCGAGTCATCTGACGTCTTGCGATCTCATGGCCCGGGTGTCCCGCAAGGCCCGGGTAGGTGACCGATCGGATCGCCGGATGCCCCGCGAGTCGTTCCGCCAGGAGGCCTGCCGTCGTGCACATCCGCTCGTAGCGGACTTCCAGGGTCTCCAGGCCGCGGTGCACCAGCCAGGCTTCGAACGGGCCGGGGATCGCGCCGACGAACTTCCGCCAGTCACGGATCGGCGCCAGCAGCTGGTTGTCTCGCGAAGCGACATGCCCGAGCAGCACATCCGAGTGCCCGTTCATCGCCTTGGTGTCCGCGGTGACGACGATGTCCGCTCCCAGGTTCAGCGGTCTCTGACCCAGCGGAGTCATCGTGGTGTTGTCGACAACGACCAGCGCTCCGGCCGCTTTGGCCCTCCGGGAAAGCGCCGCCAGATCGCAGATCTCCAGGGTGGGATTCGAGGGGGTTTCGACGAAGACCAGACGAATTCCGGAGAGGTCGATCCGGTCAAAGTCCGGGGTGGAACACTGCTCGACCTGGATGCCGTGGGGTTGAAGGTATTTCTCGGCAACGGCGCGGGTCGTGTAATAGCCGTCATCCGGCAACAGCAGGCGATCTCCGGACTTGAGGTGCGCCATGAACACCGCAGCGATGGCCGCCATCCCGGACGGAAAGATCGCGACCTCCGCCTCTTCGAGCACAGAGAGGGCCCCCTCGAGGGCATCCCACGTGGGGTTGCTCCAGCGACCATACTGGTGGTCGCCACTCGGGGCCCCCGGAAGGTGATAGATGCTCGTCATCGACAGCGGAGGAGGAATCGGCTGCCCCGGCGTCAGGCTCCCGGTGCGGTAGTGGAGCATCCGCGCGATGACCTCATCATTGTGGAAATCCAATCGCGATGCTCCATCTCAGGAATGCGGTTGGGTGGCACTGGCGAGTGCTTTGGCTCGCCAGCGTTTCTTACGATCGCGCCGAGCGACCAAGTCGGCGGGCTGTTTCACGAGAAGAGCACTGGCGGCTCAAGGCCGCCTCGAGCGCCGGCCTACCGCGTCATTTTGGAGAGATTTGCTCCCGCGTATAGGGTGTCTCCTGCACAAGGATGTGACTGACGGCGTTGTCGATCGCCGTCGCGACCTTCCGAACTGCTGGATGGTCAGGATCGGCCGCATGCACCTGCGTCAGTTTCCAGATCAGGGACTTGAGTTCCTTCTCGCGATTGGGCGCAATGTTGGGTGCTGTGAGAAGCTTCTCGTCCCAGAGCGATTCGATTTCCGTGAGTCGGAACTCCCTTGCCACCGCGTTGAGTGGTTCGAGCCACTTCGATGATGGACGCGCCAATCCGTCGACACAGAGCCTGCGAAATGAGCGGTAGTCAATCTGCAATTTCTCGGCAGCGAATCGCTGAGTCCAGCGCCGGTCTGCGATTAGCGCTCGCAGGTTGCGTGTGAAGACCGCATTCTTGAGCCGTGGTGCCCTTTTACCCATGATTGCTTCTCAGTTGACGGCATTTTGACGGCACTTCGATCTCAGCTGAGAACCCACTCTGTGCGTGGAAGTGGTTGTTCCACAAGAGCTTGCGGGGTCGATTGTAGGGATTTTGTCGAATGCTCCGCGCGCGAAACATTATTGCCGACGTGCAATTTCTCAAACAGGAAAAGAGGTCTTGACGCAACGCGGAAGCCGGAGTTGGCAGGGTGTTCCTGCCACCGAACATCTGCTTTTTTTGGAGGAGTGCTTATGAGTTTTATCGTCCGTGAGAACGCAACCGCCGTGGTGATCCGCAACTCGAAGATTGTCGATTGTCGACGACTCCGGTATGCGGCCCGATTCGAGTGGCACACCGAGTTTGTAAGCCCTCGAATGGATAAGAAAGGGTATGCGATTTTCCGGAGCAGGGACGAGTTTTTTGTGGTGCGAAAGAAGGACGTTGAAGTCTATCGGTCGAAGTCGCAAACCGTAGTGAACCCCGGGATTGTCGGCTTTGCCGCTTAGGTGCAGGTGGGGATTGGCGAGTCAGAGTTCCAGTGACTCATGGATTTCACTGAGAAGTCGATCGGCGGGAGCAGGCTCGGAGAGCATGCTCCCGATTTTACTTAACTTCGAACCGAACTCGCATGCGAAAGGGGCCGCACCACCCTACGGGACTACTCGTGGTACGGGGCGAACGTAGCTTGGTCGAAGACCGCGTCGGAATTGATGCGAGAGACATGGAGGAACTTCCTCGCCCTGGTCAATGCAACCCACAACGATCGAACATTCTCCGGAGTTAATTGCGGAATCGCCTGATCCGCAGCAATCACATAGACTGCGTCGAACTCCAACCCCACAATACTGTCGAAATCTGTCACGATAACTCGATCGATGCTCTCCTTCACATCTTCACCGCTTGCTGGTCTTGCATGCACTCCGTAGGACGTCAAGAGTTTCACCAGTGGATTCGCCGCGGAATGTGCCGATTTTGGGACCACCACTGCGATTGTCCAGAGTTCACTTTCATGTTGGTCACGCAGTTGACAGATGGATTCAGCAACTACTTCCAGCTCTTCCGACCGTTCGACACATTTTCGAATCGATGGTCGCCGCCCGGTTCCCGAGTACCAATCGATTGGAGCCTTGAGGGGTTCCGTGATGCCAGTAGCGCTCTGGAAATGTTGCAAGAATTCAAAAACACGGCGTGACCATCGATAGTTCGTTACGAGGCGGTGTTTGTTCTCGGGAGCGAAGTCCAATCCAATATCATCCCAACTTTCAATCCACCTCCTGCTCTCAATGTTCTGTTCCAGATCGCCGACAATGGTCATTGTTCCGTTAGGCAACTGGGCCAACGTCTCGAACAGTCTCAGTACCATTGGATGGTAGTATTGAGCCTCGTCGACCATCACGTGAGAATACTTAGGAAGCGGTCGCTGCCTCTGCGCCTTGCTATCGCTGCTTGCCGTGATGAAATGAACGATCCACAATAGCAGATACATGTCGCAACGTGAAATCGAATGAGCCTTCGACTGCTCCTCGATCGCGTCACAGAACTGATCAATGATACCTTCCTCAAGATCCTCGCCCAGTCGAGCCGCGACAATTTCAGATGCATAGAACTCTCGCAGAATATCGGTGTATCGCGTCGCACGCTCGATTTCCGCCGTCCGCATTTGATTGATGCGGTCTCGCAACTCTCGATCAATCGAAGCGGTGTACCTCAGCCGCTCTACTTCCGGTAGCTGCCGCAAATACTCTTCAGCGAGAGCATTGATTCCCCAGACAGTGAAGTCGTATCCGGACACTGCAAAGCCGTGACGTGACGAGTAGCCGGCTTTTTGAAGTGTCGCCTGAATGTGACGTACTGTTGATTCGATGTTGCTGGCGGACTCTGCCTTCAATGGAAAGACGGACGTGAGGAAGTCATCAATGTCCGACTCCGTCAACTTGAGTTTGTTCTCACTTAATTCGGGTTCCTCCGGCCGGATTCGCACTGAACCTTGAGATGGTCCAATCCGGACATATCGCCGCAGGGTACGTTCAATCCAGTCGTCGACGTGAGAAACGTTCTCTTCTGGAAACTCCCTCATTCCCAATTGCTCGATGCATCGACGGAGATAGGGGACGAGGTGTACCTTCCAAACCACAACCAGCATGTTCGATTGTTGAAAGAACAGTTCTTGTGGATCGACATTCTTGCGGCGACCTCGTTCGTCGTACTCGACTTGTTCGTTAACTAGGTACGGAATACGGTGAAGTGCCACAGTGGTTTTTCCGACTCCCGGCCCACCTTCCAAAATGAAGACACCGCTTTTAGGCCCTCGAATCCGGTCGTTTTGATCGAGGTCAATAGTGCGGATGATTTCTTTGAGTCCGAAGCTGCGAGTCGGCTCGGCGGGCAAAGTTGGCTCTGATGCCGCGGCAGTCGGCGCTTCGGAATCTGAAATCTTAGGTGCGGGTGGAATTGGTTCGGCACCCTTGGCTGACGCTGGAAGCTGGTGCCTTTTTGGAGCTGTGGAGCCAAACCTAAGCTCCCAACCGACAAGGTGCCCTTCACGAAAGTCGTAGTCGACAATTGGCCCAACAGGCATTCTCTTTCGGTTGTTTGGCGGACCATATTCAAGCTGTGTCGGAAACTGACTGAGCTTCGCCGCCTCACGAATGCGCGTAACAACGTCATAAAGCCAGTTCGTCCACGGGACGAGGTTGAACGTTCCAAATTGATAGGCGTTCGGGGATGTGGAGAGATAGAATGTTTCCTTCGAACCATCGTGGAAATCTGTTACACCTACACTTACAAAGAACCATGCCGAACGAATAGAGGTGGCTGCCTTCCGGCCTTCAATTACAGCGTACGCCTCATCAGCATGCTGTACAGTGATCTGAAGACTCTTTCGCTCCGAAATGAACTCAGATACTGCGTTGATGAGCTCTTCGGCCTGCGGTTGCACTGTTTCCGGAGTGAGCCAGTAGTAATGATCCATAGTCGGAGCACCCTTTTACAGAGTCAGTGACACTAGCCTCGCACAATCATGTTGCCGCGAGATTCTTTCCGTCGCGCTAAAATCCGTAGGGTTGGCACTGCCCACGATCTTTTTCGAGTGTCGATCTGGTGTACGATTCCCACCCTACAAAGTCACCCTTCCCCCGCCGTCAGAATCTGCACCATGTTCTTCTTGTAGGCCTCGACGCCCGGCTGGCCGTAGGGGTTGATGCCGATCAGGCGGCCTTCCACGACCGTTGCCAGCATCAGCATCTGCAACAGCTGGCCGAGGGCGTATTCGTCGAGCTTCGGGATCAGGAGGTCGGCCGTCGGGCGGCGGACGTCGGCGTAGGCCTGGTTCGTCCCCGCAATGGCCGCGGTGAGGAGCTCGGGGATCGTCTTCGATGAGTACTGGTTGAGCTGGTCGCGGTCGCGCTCGGTGGCGGTGTGCGGGACGCGGAGCGGGGGCCACGAGGGCTGCTGCACGATGACGTTGGTGATGAGCTTGTCGCGGCGGCCTTCCTGGTGCTGCTGGCCGCGGCTGTGCAAGTCTCGGGTGTTGACCACCGTGATCGGCGTCGCCCCTTGCTCGTCCTTGCCGAGGCTTTCCGAGAGAAGCTGGTCGTACCACAGCCCCACCGCTTCGAGCCGCGCCCCCCACGTCGAGAAGAGCCGGATGTTGAGGCCGTACTCTTCCTCGAAGACGTGCCCGAGGCCGACGTAGTCGAGGACGGGGTTCTCGCCGATCGGGGCGGTGCGGAACCGCTCCGTCATGTCGGCGGCCCCCTGCAACAGCAGCTCGAGGTTGAGCCCCATCACCGCCGCGGGGAGCAGGCCGACGGCGGTAAAGATCGAATAGCGGCCGCCGACGCCGTCCGGCACCGGGAAGACGTGGTGGTAGCCCGCGAGGTTGGAGAGGTCGCGGAGCTTTCCGATCTCGCCGGTGACGGGGATGATGAAGCGGCGGCTCTCGTCGGAATCGGTGCCGTAGTAGCCTTCGAGAGCTTCGCGGAAGAGCCGGAACGCGACCGCCGTCTCGATCGTCCCGCCCGACTTGCTGATGACCGTCAGGCCCCACCGCTGGTTGACGTCGCTTTTGTCGCGGCAGTGGTTCTGAAGAAGTTCGAGCAGTCCAGCGAGTGTGTCGTTGTCGAGGTTGTTCCCTTCGAAGTAGATCCGCGGGACGTGGTATCGCTCGCTGCGGCTGAGCTCGTTGTGCCGCGGGTGGCAGAGGGCTTCGAACAGGGCCCGCGCCCCCATGTACGACCCGCCGATGCCGAGCACGACGAAGCGGTCGACCTCGCCGCGGATGGTTTCGGCGGCGGTTCGGATGCGGCCGAGGAGACTGTCGCCGCCGTGCGTGGCGGCTTCGTCGAGGAGGTTCCGCGGAAGTTCGATGAACCCCGAGTCGAGCGGCCGTTTCGACTTGGGGATCTTCTTGCCCGAAGTGAGGAGCGGGACGTCGTCAAGCGTTTCCTGCCGGGCTTCTTCGAGGTCCTTCTCGATCTCGCGGAGATACCGCTTCTTGAGGCAGTGAAGGGCGGCGGACGGATCGTATTGAATCGGCGAGGGCATGGCGAATCCCGAAGAATGGGGCGGAAGAGTCGCCGCATTCTATCACGCCCGCCTGCCTCGCCAATTCATGCTATGGTCGTCTTTCGAATTGCCAATTCATCGAGGTGAACGGGATGCATTCGACCGGGCGACACAGATCGACCGGCGGACGGACGGGACGGCGTTCCGGAGGGCGCTCGACCGGAGCGCGGCGCTTCGGAGGTTCGACCGGGGCCACCGCTCGCGGCTTCGGCCTCTGCACGGGCCGGTCGACAATGGCCACGGCCGTCTCGACCGCATCCTGGACCTTGCCGTCGACCAGCAGCTTCGCCTCGTGGAAGGCTTCCCCCGACGCGAGGGCGATCACGGTGAGCTGCGCCTCGCGCGTCTCGCCCGGTTCGAGCGTCCCCACCTCGTGGTCGAGCAGCCGCCCTTCGCCGTGCTTGAGTTCCGCCGGGAGCGATTCCCGCAGCACGACCTGCGTCGCGCGGGCCTCGCCTTTGTTGGTGATCCGGAACTTGATCGGGCACGCCTCGCCGACTTCGAGTTTCCCGGGCGAGGTCACTTCGAGGGCGAGCCTCGGACCGGAGACGGCCGTCTGGAACGACACCGTCGCGAACGATCGCACGCGGGCAGTCGAGGTGAAGTTCCCCTCCGCCGTGGGATTCAACCGGACCTTGAGAACCTGCTTATCGCCCGGCTTCATCGCTCCGAGAGCCCACCGCACCGATCCGTCGCGGACAATTCCGAGAGGAGAGATGTCCTGTATTAGCGTGGCGTCGGCGATCAGGTCTTCTACGCTGACATGGGGGAGCGCCACCGTCCCCGCGTTCTTCACGACGAGTTCGAGCGAAAGGGGTTCGCCGGTCGAGGAGCGTGCGGGAATCTGTTTTTCGACTTCGAGGCTGACGCCGGCATCGCCCGTCGGTGGAACGCCGCGGGCTCCGTCGTCGTAATCGTGCGGAGCGGCGGTGTCGGCCGAAGGAGGGGTCGCAGCGAGTTCCGACTCAATCCGCTGGCGATCGACCGGATGGATCCTATCGGCGAACGGGACCGGACGTGCGGTCTCGGTGTGCGAGGCCATCGAGACGAAGCGGTTCCAGTCGTCGCGCGGGCCGGCTACCGTCGGCTCGTCCTGCGGCGCGGGGCCGGCGCGGACGTGGAAGTCGTCGGGAGGGAGTTCGACCTCTTGCATCCGTTCGCGGCGCTGCATGATCCATCGAACATCGAGCGGCTTCACCGCGGGACGCTCGGACGCGACCAGTTCAGTGTTCGGCATCTCCAGAACGTCGGCTTCCGGCGCGAGCGGTTCGGGCTGCAGCGGCGGGTTCCAGCGCGGCAATTCCGGCTCACCCAGTTCGGGAAGAGGCTCTTCCTCGGCCGGTTCGGCCGCCAGGAATCGTTCATTCGCTGCGGACTTCGTTTCGTTCCCCGAGAACTGCAGAATGAAGGCAAGGATGACTCCGATGACTCCGGTAATGGCCACGAAGGTCCAGGCCGCCCCGGGATTCGTGCGTTCCGATTCCTCGACGTCTGGAGCCGATGTAAGGAACGCGGCCTCGCCCGGCCGGCGGCGGGCGTCGCGGTCGGCGATCTCCCGCTGGTAGGAACTGTCCGCGTTGTCGAGCAGCAGGTTCCACCAGCGCCACAGGGTGCTGCCGAGTTTTGCCGGCGACAGGAGGACTGCCCACGCGGCCGCACCCGAGGCGGCGATGGCGGCGTACAGGCTGGTGATGGAGGTCTCAGCCCAGCGAGCGAGGACCCGGACCGGCTGCGACGCCGTGCGGCGGAGCAGATCGCCGAGCGGAGCGAGAAACATCCGCTTGTCGAACGGGCGGTAGCGGGTGACGCTGCGGTAGAAGCCGACCGCAATCTGCTTCCGCTCGGGACGCTTCACATGGATGCGACGGCTCAGAAGCCCGAGGCGGTCCGGGAGCGTTGCGAGTGTCTGCGGGGAGAAGACATGGGCGAGGACATCGACTCCCTGGGCGACGATCGAACGCCGGACCGTGTGACGCCACACCGTTCCATTGCGACGGAAGAATCGCCCGATGGGATCGATCGACTGTTCGCGACGTCGCAGGCGACGCTGCGAGTAGCGGAGCGTGCGCTCGTTGCTGAAGGCGCTGCCCCGCTTCGGCCGGGCCGATTCTGACTTCGGTCGCGGGGAGTTTCCGCCGTTGTCGTTGCGCGGAGTGCGGTCGGACTTCGAGTTTGATTCCGATCGCTCCGACCGACGCTTCTCATGAGAACGACGATTTCGTTCCGACGGCTCGCGCTCGTTGGGCTCTCGCTCGGCGCGGACGCGTTCTGGACGTTCGGACGACGAGCGTTCTTCCTGCGAGCGATCACGCTCCGAGCGAGTGGATTCTGACCGTGACCGGTCGAGTCTCTCGCGGTCCGTGCGATCCCGTTCGGTCCGGTCTCGATCGTTCCGATCGCGATCGGTTCGCTCGTGATGAGTGCGGTCGTGCTTCGAACGGTGGTCCCGCGAGCGATCGTGCGAGGAAGGTTCGTCGTCGCTTTCTTCGGCTTCAACGTCCCGCTCTGCGCGAGGCGTGAAGTCGCGGCGAGTGTCGGGCTTCCGCTCGAATGGAATGGTGGGCTGCACTGGCTCGGACGGTTCCGCTTTCGCGGAATTCTCCGTCGACTCTTCCGAGTTCAGCTCGTTCTCAACGTCGTCCTGTGGCAGGTCGGCGTCGTCCGACTGGTCCCATTGGTTGCGTCGGTCTCGACGCCGCTGGCGGCGCGAGACACGGTGCGATTCGTGGTCGCGGCGGCGATCGCCGGACCCGCTGGGGGGCTCTTGGTCTCGCACGACAGTTCGTCCGTGAAACTGCGGGAACGTGCACGAACTGGGTCGGTTGCGGGCACGTCGGAACGGAAGCCGTCCTGGGCAAACCGCGGTGTGTTATCAGGATTTGTAAAATCTGGAAAGACGATTCGGCGGGATGGCGTTGTCGACGTCGATTGCAACGTGCTTTCGGGCTGAAGGCCTGACACTCAACAGCCAAGCCCAAGCGAAACGCCGGGATGGGTGACGGACTCAACGAATGCACAGGAGGCCTGAAGGGCCGCAACTCCGTTCGAGCCAGAGAGTCACGGCCCTTCAGGCCTTGGGGTTTAATCTCGTCATCTACCTGGGCCGGCGCTTCGCTTGGCCCAGGCTATTGAGTTACGGGCCTTCAGCCCGAAGCAGAAGGCACCCGCATCGTCGCAAACATCGTCGTCCGTCCTGCGAACGGTTTCGAGCACCCAGGTTGCCTTGGGCAATCGATCGCTGAAACCGACACACGACGAATCGACGGACGCGGACTGATTCGGCACCCAGGCTGCTCAGAGCCGCAGCCTGGGTGCTGTCAGCGCCGCCTGGGGTCGTGTGCTACTTCCGCCGCCACAACCCGCGGTGGATCTTCCAGCCTTCCTGGCGCTGGCGGCGCTCGAAGCTCGTCTGATAGTCGAGATCGTTCTCGGGCGCACGCTCCGGTGGCGGGGGCAGCGTCTCGAAGTGTTCCGAGTGATCCATCAAGGCCTGGATGACGCCGAAGTATTCTTCGACGTCGGTCCACGAGTGGAGATGGCCGCCCGGTCGGAGGGCGCGGGCGGCGAGGCCGACGAATTCATCGGTGAAGACCCGCCGACGGCGATGCTTCCGCTTCCACCAGGGATCGGGGAAGTAGACGTGCACCGCTTCAAGCGATCCGGGGCGAATCCACTGGGTCAGCATGTCCCGGGCGTCGCCGCCGAAGACCCGCGCGTTGGGGAGCTTGCGGCGGACGAGCCGAGCCCCGGTCCGCTTCGCTTCGCGGAAATCGATTTCGAGCCCGAGGAAGTTGTGGTCGGGCGTCGAAGTCGACGCATTCACCAGGAACATTCCCCGCCCGCAGCCGACGTCAATTTCGACCGGCTGATCGCGATCGAACAGCCGCGTCCAATCGATGTACCCGTCTTCGCTGCGGAGCGGTTCGATGTCGTTCGCGGTGAAAAACCACGGCTCGAGAGTCAAATGCGAGGAGCGCCTCATGCGTTTTCGGGCTTTGCATTCCGATTGATGGGCATGCCGAGCATCTCGCCGCTGAAGACCATCACCTGGTCGACGAACCCCTGGAACTTGAACTCGGCGAGGATGCCTTTGCGGAGCTTCTTGAGCTGGGCCATCAGCACCAGCCGCTTGCCCGGGAACACCGGGGCGCGGAAGCGGACGTCGTTCATACCGCCGAAGCCGAGGTAATCGCCGCCGAGGAGGTTGAACTTGCGGGCGTAGAATCCGGCCATCTGGGCGGCTGCCTCACACAGGATTACCCCCGGCATCAGCGGGAAATCGGGCATGTGCCCGCGGCACCAGAATTCCTTGTCGGTGACATCCTTGTACCCGACCGCCCCGTGGTTGACGCTGTCGACCAGCAGCACGCCGTCGAGCTGTTCCATCTCGAAGCGTTGCGGGTTGACCGCACGGATCGCTTCCAGATCGAAGATTGGCTTATTGACGTCGAAGGTGTCGAACGAATAGAGCGGTTGCGGAGGCATCGCCTCGGGTCCTTACGGCGAACTGGATCGGAAGTCAGAGGGAAAGCACGTCCCGCAGTTGCCGCAGGTCGGTCAGCAGACGGTCGGGCTTGAGAGCGGGGTCGAGCAGTTCGGCCTTGGTCGCCTTGAGGCTGGCTCCGTCCCCCGCGAACAGGGCCGTCCGAAAACCCAATTCGCGAGCGGCGGACAGGTCGTCCTGCACCCGGCAGCCGATGTGCAGCACCTCTCGCGGCGCGATCCCCGCCGACTCGAACCGGCGGACCGCCGCACGATACAGCGACTTCGAAGGGGGGCGCACCCCGACGTCAAACGACAGAACCAGGCAACCCGGAGTGAACAACTCTCCCAGCGGAGCGAGTTTAGCGGAGCCGGAGAAGGCTCGCAACAACTGGACCAGCGTGAAAGGCTGGGCTTCGGCGATCAGCCCCTGCGTGAGGCCCGCCTGCATCACGGAGGTCAATGTTTCGCGGGCCCCGCCCGTGGCCTCGACCCCCTGCAGCGACGCATGGAAGAAGTACGCCACCTTCTCGGCCAGCTCGTCGAGGTCGCCATACTGGCTCTCGTCGTACTGGTACTCTTTTTTGCCGAGGCGATCGAGAATCTTCCGCCACAACTCGGCCGAGTTGATTTCGGGGACATCCCCCTTCTGGCGGGTGGCCGCCATCTGGAGGTCGCTGAAGATCTCCTGATACTGATGCAGCATGTATTCCCACGGAGCCCCCGGCTTTCGCGTCATGCTGTTCCACATATTGAACTCCTGGATCGTCTTCTCCAGGGCGATCTGCATGCGGATCTGCTGCGGGTGAGTGTGAAGCAGCTGGCCGTCAGTGATGCGGAGCAGCGTCCCATAGACCGACCAGGTGACGGCCCGGATGCCGGTCAACGCACGAACGTAGGGGGTCGCTTTGACGGGAACGGGAGGCGGAGGAGCCGGCCAGATGAGCTTCCGCCCGGCGAGCCACTCGGCGTATTCAGCAAGTGATTGAGGCATGTCGCGGGGCAGGGCAGGGGAGCGGGCGTGAGGTCGATCAGATCAGGGCCGCGGAATCCGATTGATAATAGCCGACCTGACGCGGAAGTGGCTCGGTCCGACTGGTCGACTTCGTCATTTCCTGAAGACGTTCCCGATCGCGCACAGGACAGTCTCGCGCACAGGACAATCTCAGGGCAGACCGCTCTCCCCGACCTCTGCGTCTTCCCTCTTCGACCTCTGCGTTCAGGCCTTTCGCTTTTGTCCTGGCCGATCGCTCCGCGCGGTGATGAAAGGCAAGCCAAAGACAGAAGAGATTTAACGCAGAGCTCGCAGAGGGAAGACGTTGAGAGGAGGGAGACCACAGGGTGACGTCGAACGCAGGCTGCGCGAACGAGGTCGAGATTTCAGGCATCACTCTTTCGATCGCCTCAGAACAACTCGCGGATCGGCTGGCCGTTGTTCTGCACGACGTAGTGCGGCCGTCCCTGATTGTCGAGGTAGGTCGCATCAAGCGGGACGTCGAAGTAGCGGTAGATCGTCGCGGCGATGTCTCCCGGTGTGATCGGCCGTTCGCGGATTGTTCCGCCGTCGGCTTCGGTTGCACCAATCACCTGGCCGTGGTTCAGCCCACCCCCCGCCATGGCGACCGACATGACCGGCGGCCAATGGTCACGTCCGTCGGTGCTTCCCTGCGTGCCGATCTGCGGCGTCCGCCCGAACTCGCCCATGCAGATGATGAGCACCTGATCGAGCAAGCCGCGCTCTTCGAGATCCAGCACCAGCGTGCTCACCGCATGATCGAACAGCGGCAGGAGCTTTCCCATCCCCTTCGAGATGCCCCCGTACGGCGGGATGTTGTCGCCGTGGGTGTCCCAGCTGGCACCGCCCGAGTGATTCATGCCGACCGTCACGAACGTGACGCCCGCTTCGACGAGGCGGCGGGCCAGCAGCACCTGCTGAAACCAGAGATGGTCGCCGTATCGGGCGCGGCTGGCGGCCGGCTCGCGAGACAGATCGAACGCCTGCGCGGCCCGCCCGCCTGCCACCATCTCGACCGCCTGCCGCCGATAAGCATCGATGGCGGGCATCGAATCCTGAAGGTCAATCCCGCTGCGGAGCCGGTTCAAGTCCGCAATCAGCGATTGTCGATCGCTCAGGCGTTCCAGCGTCAACTCGCTCGGCAACTGGAACAGGTTGGCTCCGGTCGAATTGCCGGTATTGTTTCCGTCGATGTCATAAACGGGAAGCTTCGTCGCCTGCTCGGCGATGAACGGGTCATACTGCCGGCCGAGGTAACCCGCAAACGCGAGGTGCTTTCGTGGCGACGCCACGGCCGCGGCATATGCGGGCATCGCCGGAGGATTGGTGCCGCGATACTTTGCGACCACCGAGCCGATCGCCGGATACCGGGCGTCCGCGGTCTGCGAGCCGAGATTTCCCGTCTGCATCACACGATTCGGATTGTGACTGCTGCCCAGGGCGCTGACCGATCGGATCAGGGAAAACCGATCGAGAATTGCCGCCTGCTTCGGGAGATGCTCGCAGATGGGAAACCCGGACAGGCGGCTGGAGATGACGCCGAAGGGGCCGCGGTTCTCAATCGGCCGCGTCGGCTTCGGATCCCACGTCTCCAGCTGGCTTGGTCCACCCGACATCCAGAGCAGGATCACACTCTTCGGCTTCGGCCCGGGTTCTCCGGACTCCGCAGCGCCGGCCCGGCACCGCAGGATCTCCGGCAGACTCAGGCCGGCCACTCCTGCCAGCCCGGCCTTGAGGACGCCGCGGCGGCTCCTCACCGTCAGCCCCTCGCAGACATCGCCGTAGAAGTTCTGGAACGCGTGCCGCTCGTGGTGAGAGGATTCGCAACCGGGTGACTTCATCGGCGGTTCCTGACGGGTGACTCGTTCCACTCGAAGATCGAAACAATTCCGCCCGGCCCTCCAGGAGCCGGGCGGCGTGACGAATACACAACGTGACGAAGTCGAACTAAATCAGTTCGCGGATCAGCTGACGCTGGTCGACGATGTACTGCGGGCGGCCGTTCGGATCGACCAGTTGCGTCGAGTCGGTGTCGATGCCGAGCTGCCGATAGACCGTGTGGAAGATGTGTTGGATGTGGACCGGGCGGTCCTTGGGGACTTCGCCGAGGCGGTTGGTGGCGCCGATGGCCTGACCGTGGCGGAAGCCGCCCCCGGCGAGGAAGAAGGACGATGCGGGGGCCCAGTGGTCGCGTCCCGCACTTCCGTTGACGCGCGGTGTGCGGCCGAACTCGCCCGACATCATGATGATGGTATCGTCGAGCATTCCGTGGGCGTCGAGATCGCCAATCAGGGCCGACAGCGCCCGGTCGAGATTCGGCAGCTGCATCCGCAAGTGGCCGAAGTTATTGCCATGCGTGTCCCAGCTGCCCCAGGCGAGCGACACACACCGGACCCCGGCCTGGATGAGCCGCCGTGCGAGCAGGAAGCGATGATTCTCGCCGTGCTGCTCGAGTCCGTAGCGGGAAATGTTGCGAGGATCTTCGCCCCGCGTGTCGAGGGCCCGCGCGAGCTGCCCCGAAGTGATGAGGCCGACGGCACGGTCGGTGAACCCGTCGATCGCTTCCATCATGCCGCTTCCGTCGGACTGCCGGCGGATCCGGTCGAGGCCACCCAGCAACGACCGCCGGTCGTCAAGACGGCCGGCCGTCACACCCCCATTCAACACCAGGTTTTCGCGGCCGGGGCCGTCCGGACGGTACGGCGCGAAGCTCTGCCCGAGGTAACCGGGGCGGGCCCAGTTCGAGAGGTCGACCGAAGTCGGCGAGGCTCCGTACGGAGTGATCTGGGAATTGCCGAGGACCTTGGCCATCACGGCCGACACGCCCGGGCGACCACCCACCGAGCGGAGTTCGCTTTCCGACCAACCCGAGTCGGATTGATTCGGTGTGTGTTCATCGCGGATACCGGAGACCGAGCGGATGAGGCTGTACTTGTCGGCCAGCCCCGCCAGCATCGGAAGGTGCTCGCTGATCTCGACGCCGGGGACGTTCGTCGCGATCGGCTTGAACTCGCCGCGATATTCCTTCGGAGCATCCGGCTTCAGGTCGAACATGTCCATGTGGCTCGGACCGCCCGGCAGCCAGATGTTAATGATCGACTTCTTCGTGGCCCGCGTGCCGGCGAGGCTCTCGGCCTTCAGCAACCCGGGGAGCGTCAGCCCACCCAGGGCGAGCCCGCCGATGGTCAGGAAATTGCGACGGCTCATTCCGTCACAGAAGGATCGACGCTTTCCGTAGAATGACAACATGACCGGCTCCTTCAATCCAAGGCTGATTGAACCGACCGACGTGCATCGAATGTCGCTCAACATGCGTCACGCTAAACTCGCAATGCGAAGAAATCAATATCCGTTTACGCGTCGACGTGCTGGATGCGTCATTCGCCTTGATCGTGTCGTCGCGCGGATCAGGAAGGCGCCCCTGAGATCGCATCACCATGGCGCCCGCCGGATCGGATGCGAGAGACATGATCCGGCAGAGGATTTGAATAAGGAACCCAGGAAGGCAGGAAAAAGGCGAGGAAATGCAGCGAGAATCGTGAACAGGTCATGGAAGTCATTCCGCTTCGTATTCGTTCCCTCCTCATTTCCTGCCTTCCTGGGTTCCTCATTCACCCCTCTTGTATCTCCGCTACGGGACCGGAAACCATGTCGGTCATGCGCCCTCATGTTGCCCCGTCTTATCCTGCCGCGGGGGGAATCGTCTCGTTATTCTGATCTCACTTCTGACAGCCAATCGAACTGCTGCCGAACATCCCGCCCGCCTCATGCTCCTCAACATTGCCCAACGGTTGCGAGACTCGGCCGCCCGGTCTCCATGGCGGGTCGCCGTTGCTGCGCCGGCCGGACGCGATCGGCGCGGGCGGGTTGCGTATTCGCAGCTCACCTTCCAGCAGTTGGATGAAGAGACCGATCGTCTCGCGGCCGGCCTGCACCGTCTCGGAGTGCGGCCCGGGCATCGCATCGTCCTCATGGTGCGGCCATCGATCGAGTTTCTTGCACTGACGTACGCTCTGTTCAAAGCGGGCGCCGTCATCGTGCTGATCGACCCCGGCATGGGGCGCACGAATATCTTTAAGTGTCTCGAACTCGTCGAACCGGACGGATTCGTCGCCATTCCGATAGTGCACGTGCTGCGGCGACTGCGACGCGGCAAGTTCCCGAAGGCGCGGTTCAACGTGACGCTCGGTCGCCGGGCGTGGGGTCACGGTGTCACCTACGAGACTCTCCGTGGCAACGCACCAACCCCTTGGACCATCGCGCCGACGCAGGCCACCGACCCCGCCGCCATCATCTTCACCAGCGGCAGCACCGGCCCTCCCAAAGGGGTTGTCTACGAGCACGGGATGTTCGATGCCCAGGTCGACATGCTCCGCGACTTCTATCGGATTGAGCCCGGCGAGGTTGATCTGCCGGGTTTTCCCCTTTTCGCTCTGTTCAACGCGGCGATGGGCGTGACGACCGTCGTCCCCGACATGGACCCGACGCGTCCCGCGCATGTCAACCCGCTGCGGATCATTGAGGCCATCCGCGACCACGGGGTGACGCAGGCCTTCGGCTCCCCTGCGCTGTGGAACCGCGTGGGGCGGCATTGCGTCGAGCAGGGCGTCACGTTTCCGTCGCTCAATCGCGGGCTCTCGGCGGGAGCGCCGGTGCCGATGCATGTGTTGCAGCGCATGAGCCAGGTGCTGACGAACCCGCAGGCCGACATGAACACACCTTACGGAGCGACTGAGTCGCTGCCGGTCGCGTCGATCTCGGGCCGCGAAGTGCTGCACGAGACGTCTGCTCTCACGAAGCGCGGGGCCGGGACGTGCGTCGGGCGTCCCTTTCCGCGAGTCGACGTCCGCATCGTCGAGATCACCGACGGTCCCATCTCGAAACGCAGTGCGGTCCGTGAGCTTCCTTCGGGCGAGATCGGCGAGATCATCGTGCGCAGTCCCAGCACCACCCGCGAATACTTCCGCCGTCCCGAAGCCAACGCACTCGCGAAGATCGCAGAGGACGGACCTGAGGGAGGCTTCTGGCACCGCATGGGAGACGTCGGCTCGCTTGATGCGACGGGCCGGCTCTGGTTCTGCGGGCGGAAGGCTCATATTGTGCGGGGGGCGCACGGAATGATGTTCACCGAGTGCGTCGAGCCGATCTTCAACGAGCATCCGCGCGTCTACCGCACCGCACTCGTCGGAGTTCCCGCGGTCCCGGCCCCCGGCCAATCACAACGGCCGGTGCTCATCGTCGAGACTGAGGCTGGCCACATGCCGTCGTCCGATGACGCACGCCGACAATTCATCGACGAACTGCGAGCGATTGGTGCGGGGAACCCGCTGACGGCCATGATCGACGCGTTCCTGTTCCATCCGTCGCTCCCGGTCGACATCCGCCACAACGTGAAGATCTTCCGCGAGCGGCTCGCCCCGTGGGCCGAGGAGCGGGTGAAGCCATGAGCGTTCCCCGGCGATCGCTGGTGACGGGGGGCGGAGGGTTTCTAGGCCTGTACGTCGTCGAGCAACTCGTCGCCCGCGGCGATCGGGTCCGCGTCTTCTGTCGCGGCGAGTATCCCCGTCTCCGCGAACTAGGCGTCGAGGTCGTCCGGGGTGACATCCGCGACCGAACGGCGGTGATCGCTGTCTGCGAAGGAATCGACTGCGTCTTCCACACCGCGGCCGTTCCCGGCATCTGGGGACCGTGGAAGGTCTTTTACGAAACCAACACGCTGGGCACGCAATACGTCCTCGACGGCTGCCGCACGCATCGCGTCCCGCAACTCGTCGCGACCAGTTCTCCCAGCGTTGTGTTCGACGGCCATGACCACAATGGGGGCGACGAATCCCTTCCATATGCAACCCGCTGGCTCTGCCACTACCCGCACTCGAAGGCTCTCGCCGAGCAGGCCGTTCTTGCGGCAAACGGTCATGACGGGCTGACCACCACGGTGCTGCGGCCGCACCTCATCTGGGGACCGCGCGACAATCATCTCATCCCGCGGTTGATTCAGCGGGCTCGCTCGGGGCGGTTGCGGCAGGTTGGAGATGGCACGAACCTGATCTCGATGTCGTATGTCGAAAATGCCGCCGCTGCCCACCTGCAGGTCGCCGAAACACTCACTCCGAGTTCGCCGGCAGCAGGCAAAGCCTACTTCCTCAATGAGCCCGATCCCGTTCCGCTGTGGGGTTGGGTCAATCAGCTGCTGGAGCGAGCCGGGCTCCCTGCGGTTCAGAAGCGGATCTCGGTGGCTGCCGCGCGGCGAATTGGCCGCGCGTGCGAGATCGTCTGGACGGCACTGCGATTGAAGGGAGAGCCGCCGATGACGCGATTCCTGGCAGCCCAACTCGGAGGCTCGCACTGGTATCGCATTGATGCGGCGGTGCGGGACTTCGGCTATCGACCGATCGTGAGCGTCGAGGAGGGGCTGAGGCGTCTCGAACCCGAACTGAGACGACATTGGCGGTGAGCGAGTTGCCTCGTGACGTTGATGTCGCAGGGCATCGGTCTCTCCCGCGCCTGATCCAAGTCGCTTGCGGGTTCGCGGTGCCCTTCAGATCGTCATTGCCATGAAGCCGCCGTCGACGACGAGGTTCTCGCCGGTCAGGAAACTCCCTGCCTTGGGCGAGGCCAGCAGGATCACTGCGCCGGCCAGTTCCTGGGGTTCGCCGTAGCGGGCCATGGGCGTGTGCCGCATGATGTTCGCCTTGCGTTCCTCGGTGAGCACTTTGCGGTTCTGCTCGGCGGGAAAGAAGCCGGGCGACAGAGCGTTCACACGGATTCCCTGGGCGGCCCATTCGCGGGCGAGGTTCTGCGTCAGGTTGATCACGGCCGCCTTGCTGGCCGCATAGGTGAAGACCCGCGACAGCGGGGTGATGCCGCTCAGCGAGGCGACGTTGATGATCGAGCCGCCCCCCTTGGTGGCGAGCATGTGGCGACCGAAGACCTGGCAGGCGAGGCGGACACTCCGCAGGTTGACGTTGAAGATCCGCTCCCATTCTTCGTCAGTGATGTCGAAGAACGGCGTCGGCGAGTTGACCCCCGCTCCGTTCACCAGGACGTCGCACCGCCGGCCCGACTTCGTCAGGTGGCCGACCATTCCCTCGAAGTCCGCCGCACTCGTCGAATCGGCCGCGTAGAACTCGGCGGTCCCGCCCGCCTTCTGGATTGCATCAACCCGGTGCTGGCCGTGCTCGGCGTTCCGTCCAACCACCACGACATGCGAACCCGCTCCGGCGAGAGCGTCGGCAATGGCCCCGCCCAGCACCCCCGTCCCGCCAATGACGACGGAGGTCAGCCCGTCGAGACCAAAGAGGTTGTGAAGGTACGCGGAAGACATCGCACGGTTCCTGGATGAGCTTTGAGGAGTTGGCCTGAGGATACCGTCCCGCCCCCGGCAGGGCGACGCGCCCGGTCAAAACGATCTCCTTCGCGCCCCATCATCATGTGCAAAGAAGTCAATCCGTGGCGGCCCCAGTCGGTGTCATCAATTGGAATTCGCCTCGCGCGCGAAAGAATTGCAAAGGGCCGGGTTCAAAGCGCCGTCCGGTTTGCAAAAAGGAAAACCTTTCGCGCCCTGCGGCACGAAAGTCAATATCAAATATTTCCATTCTACACAAAGCTTTATGATCTTTCGTCACTCTGAAGACACCTCCATTGGACGATTGGCACGGCCTTCGCAATAGCACCAGATCATAATGATGACTCTCGCGACCAAAAAGTCGCGGGAGCGGGTTCCGCGGGGAGCGGAGCCGGCCTCGGATTCAGCCAAAAACATCGCACTGGAGGGATTTGCCATGCTCGTTCTCACTCGCAAGCGGTCGGAGATGATTCGGATCGGCGAAGACATCGTGATCAAGGTGATCAAGACCGGTAACGGCACGGTGAAGCTGGGCATCGAAGCTCCCGCGCATGTCCGCGTGTTGCGGGCCGAACTGACCGACGGCGACGAGGTCGCCATGCACGGTCCGGCCGCCGAGAAGGTCCCCCACCCGAAGCATGTCGCGATGGGAGCCATGAAGCACCCTGTGACGCACGCCCCGGTCGGCATGAATGCCGCCGCGGTCCACGCCCCGTCGGACCAGTTCCCGCAACCGCACGTTGCGTGAGGCGAGGCATCGCGAACCCGCAAGCGACGAGCGAAGGGTTCAAGTAACGCCCGATCCCGACCTGCTGACCCTCAACCCTCAACCTTGAACCTTCACCCGCTTTTCCCCCGGCACGGACGACCTCGCAAAGGATGCCATCGCCATGACGACACTCTTCGGCAGACTGCGGCTGCTCTCGAACGCCCTCCCGCAGTGCTTTTTCTCGGCCGCTCTCCTCTGCCTCACGGCGGCCGGCGGCTATGCTGCCGACGGATACTCGACCGATTCGCGATACCCGTCTTACGACGATCGCGGATACAGCAGCCGCGAGTACCCGCAGAGCCGATACGACGACCGGGGATACAACGATCGTGGCTATGACGATCGGTCCTACGAGCGTCCGGGGAGTGGAGTTCGTCGCTTCGACGACCGCGCCGACTACGGCCGCAGCGAACCGGTTCGCAGCGAGTACGACCGGAGCGAGTTTGGTGGCGCTCCCCCGCGGCCTCGCGGAGACTACAGCCGCTCGCCTCGCGACGATTACCGCCGCGACATGAGCGAGTTCGCTCCGATCCGCGATGAACGGGTTCCCGATCCTTCGCGGCTCGACCTCCGCCAGTACGACAGCCGCCCGCGGCTCGATCCTCGCGACATGGCCCGCCCGCAAGGCAACTCGCGGTCGCACCTGAGCGAACCGGAATACTCGGACGATCTTCCGTCCAGCCGTCCTGGCCGGGCTCCCTCCCGGGACTTCATCTCGCGGGAAGGGCGCTACCCGCCCCGGAGCGAAGACCCTGGCTACGAGGGGAGCGAAGGGCGGGACTACCGCGATCAGGGGGACTACCGGCGGAGCGACGACCGACGGTCGGACTTTCGACGCAACCGCACCGGCTCAGGGCGGCATGGCGTCGGACGGCCGGGAGGGTCGGAAGGGGGCCGGGGCGACTTTCAGCGAGGACCCCGATTCGACGAGTCTCTGGGCGCTCCCGGTTCTCGCGATGGGCGCTTTGACGACCGTGCTCCGGTCGAAACACGGCCGATCCCGTCGTCGCGGCAGCCGAATCCCGAAGACAACCTCACTGATTCGCAGAAACGCCAGATGAAGATCACCGCCCGCTACGGCAATCCTCTCGTTCAGCGGTTCGTGCAGTCGCTCTCGGCCCAGCAGGGGCTTCGTCTCTACCAGGAATCGCTCCAGCTGATCGACACCCGGCATCTTCAGCCCTCGGCTTACGAGGCCCGCGTCGGCGAGGCGATGGCCAACCTGGCCATGGCCGTCCAGGACCCGGGTTTCCAGCAGGCCAACGGGACGCGGTTGTCGGGACAGCAGGTTGAGGGTTTTCGGACCGCGATGTCGCAGGTCTCTCAGCGACGGGTGCAGTCGGGGGCCGATGCGGTCGCCGTGATGCAGTCGATGATGGAAGTCGCGGGGCAGGCGGGGATTCGTCCCGGTGCGGTGGCGATGGAGTTTGTCAGCGGTGCGACCGACTCGCTCGACAAGTACTCGGCCTTCATTCCGGAAGCTCCGGCGGGCCGGCCGAGTGCGGCGATCCTGGATGACCATGTGGTCGGGATCGGCGTCGAGATCAAGCCGGGCGAGCAGGGTGTGCTGGTGAAGAAGGTGCTGCCGGGTGGTCCGGCCGCCGAAGCCGGAATGCAGTCGGGCGACCTGATCGTCGCTGTCAACGGCCGCGAACTGGCGGGGCAGTCGATGGACTATGCGGTGGATCTGATCACGGGACAGGTCGGCTCGCCGGTGCAGGTGGCGGTGGTTCGCGGCGGGGGCAACCCGACGACAATCAACCTCGTTCGCCGCAACATCGCGGTCGCCAGCATCAGCGACGTGCAGATGCTCGATCGGGGGGGCGGGCTGGGATACATCAAGCTGGAAAAGTTCGCGAAGTCGTCGGACGAGGAGCTGGAGAAGGCAATGTGGACTCTGCACCAGCAGGGCATGCAGACGCTGGTTCTCGACCTGCGGGGCAACCCGGGGGGACTCCTGGATGTCTGCGAGCGGATGGCCGACAAGTTCCTGGTAAACGGCACGATCGTCTCGACGAAGGGTCGCACGCAGTCGGACAACACGACCTCGCAGGCTCGCCCTGAGCAGACGTGGAAGACGGCTCTGGTGGTGCTCATTGATGAAGACAGTGCGAGTGCCAGCGAGATCCTGGCGGCCGCCATTCAGGACAACGGCCGCGGGGTGATCGTCGGACGGAAGTCTTACGGCAAGGGAACGGTTCAGACGCACTTCCCGCTGCAATCGGTCAACGGCTACCTCAAGCTGACGACCGCCAAGTTCTACGCTCCGAGTGGCCGCGAAATGGCAGGGCAGGGGGTTGAGCCGGATGTCTATGTGCCGGCGATGCGGAATGGTGGTGAGGAACTCGCTCTGCAGAATGACCCGGACGTCATCGCTGCGGTGAAGGCCGCCCGCAACCCGCGAACGCAGGAGCTGGCGACGAACGGTGGACAGCGGGCTCGGTGAGGAAAAGGTTGAGGGTTGATGGTCGAGGGTCAGACTCAGACGCCAACCACTTCTGGCTACCCACTACCAACTGCCCACTACCCACTGCGATGTTGAATGCCGGATTCGAGGCTCATGGGCATGGATGCCCCTGAGCCCCGCAGCCGACGAAGATGAGAAGAGGTTGAAGCGAACTCGAAACCGCCCCGCACGACTCGATGAGTTGTGCAGGGCGGTTTTCGTGTAAGCTCGCGGCATGAAAACCGCGCTCATTCCACGGTCGTCGCGACACGCACAAAGACCGCAGCGCAGGACCCGACGGCGCAGCACCCAGGCTGCGGCTTTGAGCAGCCTGGGTGCCGAATCAATCGACTCGCGAACTTCGGTTGACCCGCACCCCACGCTGTCTGCTCCGGCACCCAGGGGGCCCAAGGCTGCACCCTGGGTGCTGCCCGCAACGTCTCTCCTGACGCTCTGCATCGCACTCATCCCGCCGGCGTCGCTGCGAGCCGAGGGCCTGAAGACGTGGGACGGCAAGCACTCGATCGACCGCATCGAGGTCACGGTCGTGTACTTCGTTCCTCGCGACCGCACGCCGCTCGCCGATTGGAAGGATCGTGTCGGCTACTACTGCCGTCGCCTCGAACGGTTCCATCAGCGGGAATTCGGCGGGCAGTCGACACTCACGATGAATCCCCTCGCCGAACCGTTCCGCTCGGCCCGCACCACCGAGCAGCTCCGCGACGGCGATGCCGACTTCATCTTCTTCCAGACGCTCCGCGAGGTCGATGCGGATCTTGAGTTCGGCAAGGGGGAGCACAAAGCCTTCCCGATCCTGCTGGTTCTCAGCGAAATCAATTGGCGACCGCTCGATGACTTCTATCGCGTCCGTCCGAAGCCGCGCACGAAGGATTCGAAGCCCGGCGAGGAGTTCGAGTTTGAAGGAAGTTACTCGAACTGCCGGCACTTCCCTGGGGCGGCGTCGGGCGGGGCGCGGGCGACTTACCTCGCCGATCGCGGCGTCGGTTGGGGACTGGTGAGCGGCGACGGGTGGCGCGTCCCCCTGAGCGGCAGCGATTGCGTCGTCTACCACGAAGGAGTTGGCCACACGATCGGCGTTCCACACCCTGAGCCGGCTAACAACACCGTGATGAGCCAGGGGCAGTATCACGGCTGGATCAGCGAATCGTCGGTCGATGAGACGCAGAAGAAGCGGCTGAAGTGGTCGCCACCGGAGACCACCTTCGATCGCTCGCACGATCTGTTCTCGACGTTCCGTGCGCTCCCTGAACCGGCTGTTCCCAAGCCCGGCCAGCCCGTCGCCCTCAAGCTCGACTGGCCAGCCAACGCGAAGTTGACGCGGGTGCGCGTGCGGATCCAGACGGCGCTCGACGGTCCGTGGATCGACATCCCGGTTCCCGCCGCGGCCGACCGTTCCGAGAGCATCCCGCTGGGGCCGTTTGATCGTCCAACGCCCGTCAGCTACCGCGTCGATGCGACCATTGAAGGAGACGACACCGTCGAACTCTGGGGCTACTTCCAGGTCAGATCCGACGACCGCTCGCCGCCGCTTCCGTCCGCGACGGCCTTCGGAGATCGCCGCAGCGAATCGCTCGAAGCCGCGGCCAGCGATCCCGACCGCGAAGAGATCGACCTGCTCGCTCTCATCGATGTGGAGAAGGACGGCGTGGCGGGGAAGTGGACGCTGACCGACGGCGTGCTTCAATCGCCGAAGGAATTCGGAGCCCGGATCGAAATTCCGTATCAGCCCCCCGAGGAATACCGCCTGACGGTCATCGCCGAACCGCTCGATGAACCCAACGCCCTGAACCTGGGACAACGCTCGGGCGACCGTCGGTTCCTCGCGCTGCTGAACTACACCGCTGGCAAGACGCCCAGCAACGCCCTCGAAAACATCGACGGCAAGAACGTCGGCAACGTCTCGACGTCCGAACGCAAGGTCTTCGCGAAGGGGCGACCGTCGCAGATTCTGTGCACGGTGCGGAAGGATTCGGTCGCCGTGAGCATCGACGGCCGCGAGATCATCCAATGGAAGGGAGACCGCTCGCGTCTGAGCCTGAGCGACTACTGGAAGACACCGCACGACAACGCACTCTTCGTCGGCGCCTACGACTGCCGCTACCGCATTACTCGCATCACGCTGCAACCGCTGTCGGGCGACGGGAAGCGTCTGCGCGACTGAGAAGCTCTGTAAGTTGAGAAGTATTCACCATGCAAAGGCGGTGTCTTTCGTTTCGATGCGTCTTGCCATAGTGATTGACGCGAGCGTCCGACCACACAAGCAGCAAAACTCCGTTGATCGCGTCGAGCACCCAAACAGAAGTAGACGTCGATATGGCCATTCGCGAGCTTATTGCCATCGTGCCGCCGCCCGAATCACCGTCTGGATCGGTCGAAGACAAGACGTGGGACCATCTGGAGAGAGAACTTGGAGTTCGTTTGCCCGACGATTTGCGGGACTTTGCGGTGCTCTACGGAAGCGGCAGATTCTACGGCACTGGAATCCAAGTGTACAATCCGTTCTCAACGTATTACGTCGCGACGGTGACTGATATGTGTGATGTCTTTCGCACACTCAAGCAGTACGAGGGAGACGAATACGTACCTTTCAATATTTATCCGGAATTGCCTGGAATTTTCCCGTGGGGAGGCGACAACAACGGCAATATGATGTTCTGGCTTACCGAAGGTCTTCCGGATGAATGGCCGACGCTGCTTTGGTTGCGTCACGACGGCAACTTTTATCGCTATGAAACATCTATGACGGCAAGCTTGGCGGGCGTCTTCAGCAGGCAGATAGAGTGGTACTACAACCTGACTACCCCAGTCAGGTTTGAACCTGAACCCTAGATCCCGAATTGGTGCTCACTCGTGTGGGGCAGTGCCCACCGTGCAATGTCAGGATGTCGTCGATGACTGAGCAAGAGTGGCTTTCAACTACTGATTTGTGTGCGATGCTGTTTCAAGCCCACGATGCGCACATCGACTCGGACCGCAAGCTTCGTCTGCTGCTCATTGCTTGCTGCAGGCGAATCTGGAACAACCTGTCACATCCCCAGCTGAGAGCTGCAGTCAAGATTGGTGAACGATACGCAGAAGGAGAAGTGAGCGACCCAGAGCGAAGCAACGCGTTCCTCAGTGCCGTGAGAGTGACCGACAACTTCAACCATCCCGTACGAGATTGGACCTGGGTGCGAGAACTCGCCAAGGGCACGGTCGCTCATCACGTCGGCTATGTGTCGCTGCTTGCGCTGTTTGACGATGACTGGTTGAAATCGAATCCCACGGGCAACTTCGCAGAACGGCCATTTCAAGCAGATCTCATGCGTGATGTATTCGGGTTGCTGCCCTTCCGCACGATGAGAAAGATCGACCGGCGCAGAACAAACGCAGCAACGCGAAAGCTCGCCGGTGAGATCTACTCAAAGAGGTTGTTCCGGCTGATGCCTGCCTTGGGTGACAGTCTTGCTGAGAGTCCGGTCGCGACCGACGAGATGATCGCGCACTGCCGTGCTTCGACGGCTCACGTGCGTGGCTGCTGGGTACTCGATCTCGTCCTCGGAAAGCGTTAGTCCTGTAGGGTGCCCATCGTCTGAAGGCTCACAGGCAATCACCGCTCCGAGAAGGGTTGACGTCATGTCCGTACGAATGCGGGGCCTGTCGCCCGCAGTCGTTTTCGCGGTGGCTTTGCTGACTGTCGCGATGTTTGTCAGCGCGTCGCTCGCGCAGGCCGAGGATTCGGCGGGCGCGACGCGTCGCCTGCTGTATGTCGCCGCTCCCGGTATCCGCAACTACCTGGAGTTTGGCGGGGCGGGGATCCTTGTGTTCGACATCGATCGCGACTACGCGTTCGTCCGGCGGATCGATACGCCGCACAGCCGGGCCGAGAAGCCGGACAACGTGAAAGGGGTGTGCGCGTCGGCCGTCACGAAGCGGCTCTACTTCACGACTCCCTCGAAGCTGTATTGCGTCGACCTGCTCAACGACAAGACCCACTGGGAGACTTCGCCCGCGGGGGGATGCGACCGCATGTCGCTCACACCGGACGGGAAGACGCTGTACTTTCCGTCGTTCGAAGGGCCGACGTGGAACGTGATCGATGCGGAGGCGGGGGAGATCGTCTCGACGCTGGAGCCGAAGAGCGGAGCGCACAACACGGTCGTTTCGCGCGACGGCCGCCGGATGTATTTGGCGGGGCTCAAGTCGCCGCTGCTCCACGTCGCCGACACCTCGACCCACACGCTGCTCGACCCCGTCGGGCCGTTCGCCGCCGCCATCCGCCCTTTCACCGTGTCGGCCGACCGGTCGCGGGCCTACGTCAACGTGAACGGACTGCTCGGCTTCGAGGTGGGGGATCTGACCACGGGCAAAGTGCTGCATCGCGTGGAAGTCGAGGGGGTTCAAGCAGGGGCCGGTGAAGCGGCATGGCTGCTCCAGCCACGGCGTGGGGCTGACTCCGGACGAGAGCGAAGTGTGGGTGTGCGACGCCGCCAACAGCCGCCTGCACGTTTTCGACAACACGGTGACGCCGCCGAAGCAGAAGGTGAGCATTGCGGTCCGCGAACAGCCGGGCTGGATCACGTTCTCGCTCGACGGCCGCCACGCCTGGCCGTCGACCGGCGAGATCGTCGACATCGCCACGAAGCGGATCGTCGCGGCGCTCAAGGATGAAGCCGGTCGCGAGGTTCACAGCGAGAAGATGATGGAGATCCACGTGCGAAACGGCGTGCCCGTGAAGACCGGGGACCAGTTCGGCGTGGGGCGAAAGGGGGAATAGTCTCGAAGGGTGGGCAAGGGCCACCATGATTGCACAACGATGCTCATGCTCGCCGGGCAATGACCACCCTGCAAGGGCCTGAAGGCGGCGCCTGCGCAACCGTTCGGAGAATCAGGAAGAGCTGTTGCTCTCGATTCCCGGGTTCTTTCGTGAGGTGCGCGGATGGAATGGATTACGGATGATGAGACGCGCGCAACGTCGATTGACGCATTTCAGGACGTGCCGAGCGAGTTCGCCAATTCCGCGAGCGGTCGCGCGTCTTCGAGCAAGCGGACCACCCCCTCGTGCGCACGCTTGCAAAGTTGTACGGTTGCTCTGCGGGAGGCGGGGGAGCCTGGCGAGATGGGGGCCGGTGATTTCGGCTTTGCGCGGGTGAAAAGTGGCCTTTCGGGAGGGGAAGGCTTAATCGGGGTCTGGTTGCGCTGCGTCACCGCCGGGCAGCTTGCCGACCACGTGGGCGAGGAAGCAGGGGCCGTTCTGAGGAGGTGGGGGAGCGTACCGGGCTTGAGCCGAGCGGCACGTGATACGGCTTGTCGCGACGGCCGCGCAACCGCGCGACAGCTGTGTGCGTCGCGCTGCGGAAACCGAGCTGCCTTGGGCGCAGGCGTACCGTCACGCTGCAGCGCGGGTTTCCGGACCGCGCATAAAAAATGGTGGGCCAGCGCCGAAGCGGCTTGGCCCACCCTCCGTCTGCGGCGACATCTGTGCCTCAGTCGTGGTGGGCAGTGCCCACCCTACAGGAGGTCAGCTCTCGGCTTCTTCGAGGTACGTGTAGCCGTTGAGGCCATCCTCGTAGAACTTCACGAAGCGGCCGGCCTGCTGGTGGCCGATGCGGCCTTCGCGGACGGCAACTTCCACCGCGGCCTGAAGCTGGTTGATCATGTCCTTCCCCTTGAACTGGACATAATCGAGCACCTCGCTGACGGTGTCCCCCTTGATGATCGCCTCGAGGAGCACCTCGCCCGATTCGCTCAGGTCGACGTGCACCGCGTTCGTGTCGCCGAAGAGGTTGTGCAGGTCGCCGAGGATTTCCTGGTAGGCTCCGACGAGGAACGCCCCCAGCAGGTACGGCTTGCCATCGTACGAGTGGAGCTGCAGGGTGCGGCGGACGTCGCGACGGTCGATGAACTGGTCGATCTTGCCGTCCGAGTCGCAGGTCACGTCGCACAGCACCGCATGCCGCGTCGGCTTCTCTTCCAGCCGGTGGATCGGCATGATCGGGAAGAGCTGGTTGATGGCCCAGCTGTCGGGCATCGACTGGAACAGCGAGAAGTTGCAGAAGTAGGTGTCGGAGAGCATCTTGTCGAGCCCCGACAGTTCGTCCGGCACGTACTCCATTTCCTTCAGCAGCCGCCGGATGCGGTGCATGATGGCGAAGTAGAGGTCTTCGGCGATGACCCGCTGCTCGAGCGGGAGGTAGCCGGTGCTGAAGAGGTTCATCGCCATGTCGAGGTCCTGCTGGGCGTCGTGGTACGACTCCAGCGCATTCCTCGCGTTGACCGAGTTGAACGTCAGCAGCAGGTCGTGCAGGGGCTGCTCGTAATCGTTGGGAATCTCGCGGGGGATCGGCCCCGACTTCCCCTGGTTGGCGACGCCGAGCGTGCCGAAGATGAGCATGCTGTGGTAGGCGACGACCGCTCGCCCGCTCTCCGAAATGATATTCGGATGGGCGACGCCCGCTTCATCGCACACCGTCTGCACCTGGTACACGACGTCGTTCGCGTACTCCTGCAGCGTGTAGTTGATGCTCGACTCGAAGTTCGTCTGCGAGCCGTCGTAGTCGACGCCGAGCCCGCCGCCGATGTCGAGGTATTCGAGCCCCGCCCCGCGCTTGCTCAGGTCGACATAGACCCGCACCGCCTCGTTGATGGCGCTCTTCACCTGGCGGATGTTGGTGATCTGGCTGCCGAGGTGGAAGTGGAGCAGCTTGAAGCAGTCGGCCATGCCGCGCTTCGTCAGCTCTTCCTGGGCCTGCAGAATTTCGCTGACCGTGAGGCCGAACTTCGAGCGATACCCGCCCGAGGCCTGCCACCTCCCGGAGCCCTTGGTCGCGAGCTTCACCCGCATGCCGATCATCGGCCGCACGCCGACCTTCTCGGCCTGCTGCAGGATCAGGTCGAGCTCGGTGTATTTCTCGACGACGGGGATGACGGTGCGGCCGATCTTCTGGGCCAGCAGCGCCATCTCGATGAATTCGGAGTCCTTGAAGCCGTTGCAGATGATGGGCATGCCGGGGGTCGTCATGGCGATGACGGCCAGCAGCTCGGGCTTGCTGCCCGCTTCCAGCCCGAAGCCGTACGGCCGCCCGTATTCGACGATCTTCTCGACCACCTGCCGCTGCTGGTTCACCTTGATGGGGTAAACGCAGGCATACTTGCCCTTGTAGTCGTGCTCGCGGATCGAATTCGCGAAGACGTCGTGCAGTTCCTTCAGGCGATCGCGGAGGATGCCGTTAAAACGGACCAGGACCGGCAGATCGAGCCCGCGGAGATCGAGGCGGTCGACGAGTTCCTTGAGGTCGAGCGACCGGTTCGGGTCGCGGTCCGGGTGGACGCGGAGGTTCCCGTTCGTCCCCACCGAGAAGTATCCCTTCCCCCAGCGCGGCACATCGTAGAGTTCAGAAGCATCGGTCGTCGTCCAACCGCGGGCGGTATCGGCGAGGCTCAGGCGGTCACCCATCAAGGGAGCTCCGGGGGCAGATTGAGAGACTGGGGGACGGGGGGATTGAGAGACAGGGGTGTCGGTGGTCACCGTTCGGTCCTCGGACGATTCTGGTTGCTGCGGTCGTCGCTGGTGAGTGACGGTGCCTTCGACGGGGCGATGGCCACCCGCGTCCGGAAACGAAGCGCATTATTCTGCGCCAATTGTCCTGTCGGCATAAGGGTTTGCCGTGTGAATTCCGAGGAGAATCGGCAAATCGTCCGGAAGGCTCAACCGATCCGGCATTCTCGAATCGGCCGGGGGGAGCTATTAAAGACGCGGATAACTGTCGTGGCGGAGGATGGAGTGACGGAGAGATTGAGGGACAGAGGGAAAAGGCAGCTCGGCTCCCTCCC
>JADZEF010000160.1 GCA_020850695.1 Planctomycetaceae bacterium
CGACACGGTTCTCTCGGCAGAGGGAACACAAAAAGCCGCCAGTTTGCACCTGGCGGCTTTTATTGTATCCCGAGAGTCGTGTTCAACCTATCACGCCACCAGATCCTTCAGACTCCAGACGCGATCCGTGACGCCTGCCGCCATCGCCGGGGTGCATTTCAGCGAGCGGTGAATCCGGACGTAGTTGTAGTGGAACGCGAAGAGAGCGAACGCCGCACGCAGGTTCTCCATCTTGCGGGAGAACCCGAGCGACAAGCGGGTGAACCGCTTCATGAAGGTGCGGATCGTCAGGTTGTGGCGCTCGACGTGCGACGCGCATATCGTGCGGACATGCTCTATCCCCTGGATGTTCCGCCGATCGGCGTTCGACAGTTCCGGGGGAGCGTATCGGCCGGTCTCGGGTTCGGCGTAGTTCTTTATGATGACGCCGTGCGAAGCCTTTGAGCCGAACGATTCGAGGATCGCACCGGGGTAAGACTGCCATCCGTCCGTCGACAGTTGAGGCTTCGCGGCCCACGGAGCATTCGGGCTCGCAGGAGAGACAACCCGCGTCGAGAGATCGTCGATGAAAGCCTGCGTCGTCTCGCCGTTCCGCTTCCCGACGATGAACGAGACGAGCAACTTGCTGTCCTGATCCAGCGCCGTGAAGACGTACTGGTCGCCGAGTTCTGGATCGTTCTTCTCGAAGAACCCGAGACGCCGTTCCTTTTTCTGGCAGAACGTCCAGATTTCGTCGATCTCGACGTGCCGCAGCTTCAAGCCGCGATGCTGAGCGTTGAGGAACGCCTGACACTCCTGACCGGCCGCGACAAGCTGCTTGAGCACCGTGCGGATCTGGGAACCGACAAGCCGCGAAGTCCCGCGAATCGAGTTCCCTTCGCAGAGAGGAGACAGGATCTGGACTCGCTTTTCCGCAGACATGACATTCGCCATGAGAGACACCTTGTGATGCGGCGTCTCCGCGTTAGAATTGCGAGTGCTGAGGTCGCATTCCGGCGGAAACGCCTGGATGTACTTCGCCCCCAAAGCGACGCCAATCGCTCTGGGGGTTCTTTGAGATCAACAACGGAAGGTAAGGGTTCCGACCCCAACCGGATTACTCCGGTCTCCTCCGGCAGCTTATAAGGCTGCTGCGCCTGCCAAGACGCGGATTACCTTCCACTGAGACACCGGCCCGAGTCGAACTGGCTTCCCCTGGGGTGCAAACCGAGTCGAGGACCGTCCTCCCCGGTGTCTCTGGAAAAGTTGGTCGCCTTGCCCGGCGGGGCTGTGCTGGCCGCTAACCGTGCCGCCCCGCCGGACTCTGCTCTCTGCCCCACCGATCGACGACCTGCTCTCGGTGAGGCTCGCAACTCTTCTCATGCGGCGCTCCTTTCTGCAACGCAGCTTGGACATGGCACGATCCTACACCGCATACGCAGTACATGGCAATGCGTGGAGCCATGTTTTTTGGCAGATTCCAGAAAATACATGGCTGTTGCCGGTCGCCAGCTTGACCATGTATCTGTTCGGGGTTACCTTGTATCAGGTGACAGCCGAATCAATAAGGAGTGGGAAATGAGCGAAGCCGAATTGCACGACGACAGCGAAGGTGGGAAGCGGACGAAGCATCGCAGCCCGAATCACCCGACGGTCAGCCTGCCAAAGGCATTGGAGCGGGCGAAGGAGATTCTGGATCGTGACAAGATGGTGAAGATACCAATCGGCCTCGCCCACGAGCGGTGGGGCTACAAGCGGCACAGTGGAGCCGGAAATCAGGTCGTCGCAGCCCTGAAGTCGTTCGGCCTGATGGATGTTGAGGGCAGCGGCGAGAAACGCCAGGTACAAATCACCGAGACCGCCCGCCGCATCCTGAAAGACGCACCTGACCGCGCTGAACTACTGAGGAAGGCTGCACTCGCACCACCGATCCATGAGGAGTTGTGGGAGCAGTACAAGGATCATGGGGAACTGCCGCAGGCAGATGTTCTTCGTGATTACCTTCTCTGGCATCGGGTGGCAGGCACGTTCAACGAAGACGCTGTTGACTCCTTCATTGCCAATCTGGCCGAATCCTTCCGCTATGCAGGGATCGGCGCATCGGATAAAATTGGCAATGAAAAGCCCGCTTCCGAGGCAGGCGAGAAGCCCCGCCAACCTGTGAGGGTTGGTGATGGCGTGATGGCGTTCGATCGCTACGGTACGACGACGTTTCGCGTTCAAGGGCTTTCCGACGACGGAGAGTGGGCGTACTTAGAAGGAATCGAAGAGGCCCAACCCGTGTCCGCTCTCACCACCGTCGCCGCTGGCGACTCAAAACCAGCAGTAGCCGCATCGGCTCCGCCTCCGAACCCATTCGCGCGCCGCGACAAGACTGATCAGCAGCCCCCGGCCATACCCGGTCGCAAGCAGGATGTCTACACCCTTGAAGAGGGCGATGTCATTCTGCAATGGCCATCACGCCTCAGTCGCGAGAGCTACGATGAGGTGAAGGACTGGTTCGATCTCTTGCTGCGTAAGTTGAATCGAGCAGTCGGAGTCGACAAGCCGTCGGACGACTGAAAGCGAAAGGCCCCGCTACAATGGCGGGGCCTTTTCATGCGCTGAGGTTCACTCCATGCCCACCCGCAAGCCCAGACTTCGCCTCTTGATCGTCTCCGGGGCGCTGCTGTTCTCTCTAGTCGCCGGTCTTTTCGTTCGCGAGTTCATCCGGACACGCGATGAAGCCCGTCAGAAACGTCCCTCTGGGGGCACACTGAGAACCTTTCTTCCCTCCCGCGAATGACTAACACCCGCAAACCCCTCTCCGCCCCCTGGATCGCAGCCGCCAACTGAGTCACGCCGTAGCATCCCCCGTGCCGGTTTCAGGGGGTGCGATTTTCAAAAAGCATCACTACCAAACCGCAACAATCCCGCTTGAGTCTCATTCCGAACGCGTCGGGTCATCGAGCGGGCTACAATGCCTACGATGAAACGCGCGGAACATTTCGCGTCGGCGGGTTCTGCGATGCGCGGTACGGTCAAAGCGAAAGCCATTTGCCCGCGCCCGGAAACACATGACAAGCCAAGAATCGAAGCCTATTGATGGATGACGTTCTACCCGAAACCCGTACTCCAAGGAAAAAGGGGCCCCCCAAGCGCGTCGTGCGGTGGGTCGAGCAGTATGTCCGTCGCGAGACGATCCTCTGCCGGGCCGGGGCGGCGTTCCTGTTTCTGTTCGGACTGTTCGCTCTGTTGGTGACCTACTGGTTCTGGTTCCTTGTCGTGACGATCTTCCTGGCGGGGATCGGGCCCCAGTCGTGGATGCTGCGGTTCGTCGTGGCCGGCGTGCTGACCGCCCTGATGTTCGTGGCCGAGCGGATGGCCGATCACGATGAGCTCGAACGGCTCGATGTGGAGAGCGATTCCGGGACCCGCGTCGCCATCTACGTCGCCCGCGTCTCGGGGTACGGCTATCTCTCGCCGGCCTTCAGTGCGGCGTCGGCCCATGCGGCGGTAAAGGTGGCGTCCGTTATCCTGCTCATTGCCCCTCGGACCTTGATGACGTCCGTCCGGCTGCTGAAGCGATCGTTCCGAGTCTCGAAGATGGATGTCGATGGGTGCGCCCGCGTGTTGACCGAGTTGTGCGAAGCGAGCGGCAAGGTGACATTCGACGATCTGTCGAAGTCGGTCCGAGGCGTCCACTGGGGCGAATTGCTCCCGCTGATGCGCGACATCCTGGGCGTGGTCTTCCTGTTCACGCCACCCCCCGGTCTGACCATCGCCGACCACCTGCGGGACGAGATCGTCGCGACCAAAGCGTGAGAATTTGACAGGAAGCTCTGTCTCCGCACTCCGTTCGCCATTGCATGAGACGTTCGAAGAACAGACACTCCCGCAGTTACGGTCGCGATCACGGGTGGCCGGGTCTGAGGCTTTGCGAAGGCCCGGTGCGAGTTCATTCCGGGCCTTCCCTTCGGTCAGACCCGGCCACCCTTGGGTCGACTTCACTTCAAGACACGATCGAAAAGAGTTCCAGCAACAGCGGAAGAGCTTTTCGGAAGATGTCGATGGGAATCTGGCGGCACATCCCTATGTCAATGTGTCCGTCTGAGGGAGCCGGATCATGGCGGGGCGGAAGTATCTCGTGACGGGCGGTGCGGGGTTCATCGGGTCGCACATCGCGACGCGGCTGGTCCGTGATGGCCACACGGTCCGGGTTCTCGACAACCTGAGCACCGGCTCGCGGAATAACCTCGACCCGATCGCCGGCCAGATCGAGTTCCTCGAAGGCGATCTCACCGACGCCGCCCGCGTCGCCCAGGCGGTCGAGGGGGTGGAAGTCATCTTCCATCAGGCGGCCCTCGCCTCTGTCCCCCGCAGCGTCGAGCGACCGCTCGACACGCATGCGGCCTGCGTGACGGGAACGCTCAACCTCCTCGACGCCGCCCGCAAGGCCCGCGTCCGCCGCGTCGTCTATGCCGGATCGAGCAGCGCCTACGGCAACCAGCCGGTCATGCCGAAGCACGAAGGACAGGTCCCCGAGGTCCTCTCCCCCTATGCCGCCGCCAAAATGGCGGGTGAACTCTATTGCCAGGCGTTCGCGAACACCTACGGCCTCGAAACGGTGCGGATCCGCTACTTCAACGTCTTCGGGCCGCGACAGGATCCCAACAGCCCGTACTCGGCCGTCATTCCGCTTTTCATCTCCGCCCTGATCGCCGGAAAGCGTCCGAAGATCTTCGGCGACGGCCTCCAGTCGCGCGACTTCACCTATGTGGACAACGTCGTCGACGGAAACCTGCGGGCGTCCGAGGCGGCGGGCGTTTCGGGCAAGGTGTATAACGTCGCATGCGGAGGTTCGATCAACCTGCTCGATCTGCTGAAGGAATTGAGCGAGTTGCTGGGCAAGCCCTTCGATCCGGAGTTCGCACCGCCCCGCACCGGCGACGTGAAGCACTCATGGGCGGACATTTCGGCGGCCGAACGCGACCTCGGATATCGAGTGCTGGTCGACCTGAAGGAAGGATTGCGTCGGACGGTCGAGTATTATGTTCGCGAGCATGCGACCGCGTGAGAGGATTAATTTTCTCCAGCCCCATCGGACAAGTTCGGCGGGGCGAGAGATCGTGCGGCAATCACGGACGCAGCTTTGCCCACTGCTCCTCGAGGCGCTTCTCGGAAACCGCGATGCCTGTCCCCAGCGATTGGGCGAACAGCGAGACGCGATACTCTTCAAGCATCCAGCGATAGTGGATGAGGTGGGGGTCGTACAGGTCGCGAGTGCGGTGCTGAAAAAGGCGTTCGAGGAAGGCGCGCCAGCGCGGCTCGACCTGGGCGTGCAGCTTGCGGTCGCGATGGATTCCGTCTCCGGCCAGCCGTGAAAGCCGCGCGACGATCGCTTTGAAGTAACGCGGGTATTGATTGAGCCACTCCCAGCGCGTGCTGGTGAGAAAACCCGGTTCGACAAGCAGGGCGATCTGCCGGCGGACATCGTCGAAGACGTAGTCCAGCGCATTGGGATGCGAACGCTCGGCCTCCTTCCGTGCCTGCTGGTAGGCTGTCATGATGGGGCCGATCACCTGGGCGACATCCTGCACGGCCACGCTCAGCCGATTCCTGGCCTGTCGCACTCGTTCCTTGAACTGATGCGCGGTCTGAGGAATCTCGGCCGATTCGAAGAAGGCCCGGTCGGCGATGAGATCGGCCAGTTGCTGTCGGAAATCACCGACGAATGAGGCATCCGGCGTGGCAGCCGCCGTCGATGTGCTGCCAGAGGGACTCGGGGCAGCCGCTTCAGACCGGAGGGAAGGCCCGGTCTTCGCCGCGTGAGGCGTGCTCGCTCCGGGCCTTCGGAGAGCCTCGGTGCCGGCCACCCTCGCCTGAGCCGGTGCAGGGACTTTTTTCGCCGTGGACGGCGCACTCACAGGCGGCTTCGGCGCGGCCGATCCATTGGGCGCACCACCCTTCGTCGCTGTCGATTCCGCAGGCTTCGGCAGCGTCATCGACAACATCTGCAGCTGGTTCATGTTCGGCAGCCAGTCGACCTGCGACTTCAGGTCGCGGCGGCAGGTCAGCGAGAACAGCCGCCGCACGCCCGCCCGCGAGAGAAAGGCCGCCTTGTGCGGGTCGTCGACCAGACGCAGCGAGACGCTCTCTCCGCGGTCGATGATGGCGGGATAGCCCTTCATCGCAACGCCGCCCCGGACGACGTCGACCGTCGTCGGCAGCGTGTCGAAGTCCCAGTCGGTGAGGCCATCGCGATTCCATTGGCCGGTTTCGGCGTTCGAGAAGCTCGCGGCGGCCTCGGCTCCGAGCTTCTGTCGCAACTCATCAAGATTACGGGCGGCCGCGACCGATTCTCCTTTGGCGTCGGTCACCCGCACATTCATCCGCAGGTGGTCAGGCAGCCGCTCGACCTGGAATGACTGGACGGGGACGACTTCGCCGGAGATCTTCCGCAGGACGTCCGCCACCGCCTCGGACAGGTCTCCCTCTCCGAACTTCAAGTCGCGTAGAACGCGTTTTGCGGTGTCGGGGACGGGGACGAAATGCCGCCGCAATTCCTTCGGCAGCGACTTGATCATCGCCGAAATCTTCTCTTCCAGCAGGCCCGGCACGAGCCATCCAAGGCGGCGCGGATCGAGCTGGTTGAGAGCCTCGCGCGGGACGCTCAGCGTGATGCCGTCGGACGCCGTTCCCGGCTCGTAACGGTACTCGAGCGGCAGGTTCATCTGCCGCACCGAAATGGCATCGGGGAAGTCGGTCGCCGACACTTCCTCGACTTCCTTCTGGATGACATCCGCTTCCGTCATGAGCAGGACCTGGGGGTTCTCCGCTTCGGCCTTCCGGCGCCAGGCTTCGAAACGCTGGCCGTCGAAGACGTCCGGCGGGAGCCGCTGGTCGTAGAACTCGAACAGCACCTCGTCTTCCGGCAGGAAATCGAACCGCCGCGACTTCGTCTGCAGGTGCTTGAGCGATTCGACCAGCGCGCGATTGTGCTCGAGGAACTTGCCGGGCGTGTCGAACTCTCCTTCCAGCAGTGCGTGCTGGATGAACATTTCTCGCGACTTGGCCGGATCGATGCCGCCATAGCGGACGCTGCGGCGCGGGACGATGACGAGGCCGAACAGCGAGACACGCTCGTTTGCCATGACCGACGACGCGGCTCGCGACCAGTGTGGATCGCTATGCGTCTTCGTCACGAGGTGCGGGGCGAGCGGCTCGATCCACGCAGGGTCGATCCGCGAAACCGTGCGGAGATAACGCCGCGTCGTCTCGACGAGCTCGGCCGCCATCACCCACTTCGGCTTCCGCGCGAAGACCCCCGAACCCGGCCAAAGGACGAACTTGCCGCCGCCGGCCGCGGTGTACTCGGCATTCGACACGCGCTGTTTTTGCGGAGGAGCATCTTTCGCCGCCGGGCCGTTCTTGCGTTGCGGCTCTTCGGGGCCGCCATCGGTCAGCTGCGCGATGTTCGACAGTAACCCGGTGAGGAGGGCACGGTGGATCGCGGCGGAGTCGCGCTGCGGAGGATTGAGGGATGGAGAGACTGAGGGATGGAGAGAGGAAGACGTTGACGACGGACGTCCCTTGGTGCGATCGCGTCCGTGTGAATCGCGATGCGCGCTGCGCTCTTCCTGTCTTTTTCCCTCTATCCCTCTGTCTCTCCGTCCCTCAATCCTCTTCCCCCCATCCCGCAAGCCCTCCCGATCCACCACCTCCACCAGCTGCCGATGCACATCCACCCACTCCCACATCCGCATCGCGGAGAGGAAATTCTGCTGGCAGGCCTTGCGAAGCTGATTTTTCGAAAGCTTCTCCTTCAGGCCGTGGTAGAACTCCCACAACATCAGCTCGCTGAGGAAGTCGCTTGTTTCGTTGGCGAAGCGGGCATGGGCCTCGTCGGCCTGCTGCTGCTTTTCAAGCGGGCGATCACGGGGGTCCTGAATCTCGAGGGCCGCCGCAATGATGAGAACCTCGTGGAGGCACCCTTCGTCGCGGGCGGCGAGGATCATGCGGCCGATCCGTGGATCGACAGGAAGCTTCGCGAGCTGCCGGCCAATGGGCGTCAACTCACGCTTGTCATCAATGGCTCCCAGCTCGAAGAGCGTCTTGTAGCCATCGCGAATCGCCTCCGGCTTCGGCGGGTCGAGGAACGGGAAATCCTCAAGCTCGCCAAGCTGCATCGACTTCGCCTGTAAAATGACGGCAGCAAGGTTCGTGCGTTGGATTTCAGGTTGTGTGTAGGCCTCGCGCTGGGTGTAGTCGTCCTCGGCATAGAGGCGCACGCAGATGCCGGGGCCAACGCGCCCGCATCGCCCGGCCCGCTGGTTGGCCGACGCCTGCGAGACCGATTCGATCGGCAGACGCTGCACCTTCGAGCGAACCGAATAGCGGCTGATGCGGGCGGTCCCGGTATCGATGACGGCACGGATGCCAGGAACGGTGAGTGAAGACTCGGCGACGTTCGTCGCGAGGACAATGCGGCGATGGGTGTGCGCCTCGAACACCCGCTGCTGCTCTTTCCCGGTGAGGCGGGCGTAGAGCGGCAGGATCTCGGTCTCGCGTTGGGGTCCGGTGCGATGCCCGGCCCGGCCGCGCCCTGGGGATGGTCCACCCCGAAGATGCTTGGCCGTGTCGTGGATGGCATGTTCGGTCGGCAGGAAGACCAGCACGTCACCCGGTTCATCCCGCGCGATTTCGTCGAGCGCAGCGGCGATCTGCTCGGGAATGTCGGGCTCGTCGCCTTCCTCGTCCGTCTCCGGCGGGCGATAGCGGACTTCCACGGGGAACGTACGCCCCGAGACCTCGAGGACCGGGGCGGGGCCGCGCTCGGTCGCGAAGTGCTCGGCAAACCGTGCGGCATCGATGGTGGCCGACGTGATGATCACTCGCAGTTCCGGCCGTCGCGGCAGCAGCCGTTTCACGTAGCCCATCAGGAAGTCGATGTTGAGCGACCTTTCGTGGGCTTCGTCGATGATCAGCGTGTCGTACTGATCGAGGAACCGGTCGCGCTGCGACTCGGCGAGGAGCATTCCGTCGGTCAGCAATTTGATGAGCGTGTGCGGTCCGGTCTCGTCGGAGAACCGCACTTTCGATCCGACGATTCCTCCGCCGCCACCCAGTTCCTGGGCGATGCGGGTGGCGACCGATCGGGCCGCGATCCTCCGCGGCTGCGTGTGGCCGATCATTCCATCGATGCCGCGACCGAGGTCAAGGCAGATCTTCGGCAGCTGCGTCGATTTTCCCGACCCTGTCTCCCCGCACACGATCACGACGGGGTTGTCGCGAATGGCGGCCGCAATCTCTTCGCGGCGCGATGAGATGGGCAGTTCGTCATCGTAGGCGATGGTCGCCGGCTTGCGATCGAGCCGCTGCTGGCGGAGCCGGGCCGACTTCTCGACGTCTTCCCGGAACCGCACCAGGTTGCGGTCGAACGGTTTTCCTTC
>JADZEF010000161.1 GCA_020850695.1 Planctomycetaceae bacterium
CGAAACTGTTTGATCTCACTGGCCGTGTCGCTCTTGTCACCGGCGGAAGTAAAGGCCTTGGAAAGGCAATGGCCCGCGGGTTCGCCGAAGCGGGGGCCGATGTCGTCATCTCCAGCCGAAACGAAGGGGAACTCAAGGCAGCGCTGGCCGAGATCACGGCAGGGACCGGCACTCGCGGGGCGTATCTCGTCGCCGACATGGCGAAGCGGTCGGAGTGCAAGCGGTTGGCCGATTTCGCCACGAAGGAGATGGGGAAGGTCGACATCCTGGTCAACAACGCGGGGTCGAACTCGCCCGAGGCGATCGACAAGATCACCGACGCGAACTGGGACCGCATCGTCGAGCTGAATCTCTCGTCGTGCATGGCGCTCACCCGCGAAGTGGTCCCGCAGATGAAGGAGCGGAAGTGGGGCCGCATCATCTACATCTCGTCAATCATGGGCCTTGCCTCGAAGGAAGGGCGGAACGTTTACTCGGCGACGAAGTCGGCGCTCCTTGGACTGGCCCGTGCGAATGCCCTCGACCTGGGGGCGTATAACATCACCGCCAACTGCATCTGTCCGGGACCGTTCCTCACCGACCTTCCGGGTTCGCTTCTCTCGCCGGCTGAGAAGAAGGTGTTCGCCGAGCGGACGGCGCTGGGCCGCTGGGGAGACCCGAAGGAACTCGCCGGCCCGGCCCTGCTGATGGCCAGCGATGCGGGGAGCTACATCACGGGAACGCACCTGACGGTCGACGGTGGGACGCTGGTGAAGACGTTCTGAGGCGGAAGGCAGGGTGTGAAGAGGTATGAAGGGGTGCGAAGAGGTGTGAAAGGGCTGGAACGTGGCCGACGCTGCCAGCGTCGGCGATAGAATTAAGCGAGATTGCGAAGCGTTGAACGCCGCGCGAGTCGGGCGGCTGCTTCCTGCCTCTTCGCACTTTTTCGCACCTCTTCATACCCGTTCGCACCACGCTTTCCCCTTCGCACCATGCCTCCTTCCCCGTCCGAGTTCGCCTTTATCGACTCGATTCGCCGGGCGGTGCGAGGTGATCCGCGCGTGCCTCTTGGGATTGGGGATGACGCGGCGCTGGTGCGGACTGTGAGTGCGGGATGTCTGGTCACGGTCGACATGCTGATGGAGGGGACGGACTTCACGTTCCCTCCCGCGACCCCGCAACTCGCCGGGCGGAAGTCGCTGGCGGTCAATCTGAGCGATATTGCCGCCATGGGAGGCGTGCCGACCGCCGCCTTCGTGAGCCTCGCTTTGCCGAAGTCGCGCGGGGCCGCTTTTGCGAGCGACATTCAGGCCGGCATTCAGGCGCTGGCCGATGAGTTTGACGTGGTGATTGCGGGAGGCGACACGAACTCCTGGGACGGCCCGCTCGTCGTCAGCGTTTCGGTGCTGGGCGAGCCGGGGACGCGGCCGCCGGTGCGGCGGAGCGGGGCGCGGCCGGGGGATTGGATTTTTGTGACGGGGGCGTGCGGAGGGAGCATTCACGGGCGACACCTGACGTTCACGCCGAGGGTGAAGGAAGCGGCTGCGCTGCTGGCCGCGGTCGACGTGCATGCGATGATTGATGTCAGCGATGGGCTGTCGGCCGATCTGCATCACATCCTGGATGAAAGCGGCGTCGGGGCGGAGGTCGAGGCCGCGTCGATTCCCATCCACCCTGACACCGCACTCGACGCCACCCGCGACCCGCTCGAACGAGCCCTCGGGGACGGCGAAGACTTCGAACTGATCTTCACCGTCTCGCCCGAGGACGGCCGCCGGTTGCTCGAATCGCCACCGCCGGCCGTTTCGCTGACACGCATCGGAACGATCGTCGAACAGAACGCTCGCACGCTCAGCCTTCCGGACGGCCGCGTGATCCCGCTTCCCCGCAGCGGGTGGGAGCATCATCTGGGCAAAGCCGGCGGAGCATGACTCCATCCGACACGCCGGATGACCGAGGGTGCAGCAAGTTTTCGCTGTTTCCCGGAGGCTCGTCGTTTTTACGCCTTCGGCGAAGAGATCTTTTGGGGAACGAAACCCTCGCGCGACGTCTCGGAGCCCGCATCGGTCAGTTCTGCAGAAATCTGCTCCCACGCCCCCATTGACGCTGACGGGGCGATAATGCAGGTCCATCGTCGAAGGATCGGGTAGACTGTTGCTCTCTTTTGTGTCCGCTTCGTGACACGACTCGCCCCCGCACTGACTCGGGAATGCTTCCGCAATGCTCGGCTCTTTGCACCGATTCATGACGCGTCAGAAGCCGCCTTTCGCATGGCTTTTCGCGCTGGCAGGGCTCGCCCTGGGGGGTGATGCAGGGAACGCGCCCTGCCGCGCCGAGGACACTCCGCCTGATTTCGACCGCGAGGTGGCCCCGCTCCTGGTCCGGCGGTGCTTCGACTGCCATAACGCGACCGACGCGAAGGGAAGCCTCAACCTGACCACGGCCAAATCGGCGACGGCGGGAGGGGACAGTGGAGCGGGGCTGGTTGCCGGCAAGGTCGATGACAGCCTGCTGTGGCAGCGGGTGCGCGACGACGAGATGCCGCCGAAGAAGCCGCTGACCTCTGCGGAGAAGTCCGTCCTCAAGCGGTGGATTGCGGGGGGTGCGAAGTGGGGAACCGATCCGATCGACCCCTACGCCTTCACGACCGAGGCCCGGGCCGGGAACGACTGGTGGTCGCTGCAGCCGGTGCGACGTCCCGCGATTCCGAGCGAGAACTCTGATGGATCGAATTCGCCGATTGATCGCTTGATTCGTGCGGGCCTCAAGGCCAAGGGGCTGACCGCATCTCCCGAGGCCGACCGGCGGACGCTCGTTCGACGGCTGTCGTTCGATCTGCTCGGACTCCCGCCCACGCCTGAGCAGGTTGCTGAGTTCGAAGCCGACGCCTCGCCCGACGCCTACGAGCGGCTGGTCGATCGGCTGCTCGCCTCCCCGCATTACGGAGAGCGGTGGGCGCGGCACTGGCTCGACGTCATCCGCTTCGGCGAGAGCCAGGGGTTCGAGCGCGACAAGCTGCGGCCGAACGCCTGGCGATATCGTGACTGGGTGGTCCAGGCGCTGAACGACGACATGCCCTACGACGAGTTCGCGCGGCTGCAGCTGGCGGGGGACGTGCTGCGGCCGGACGACGCGGCGGCCATCGTGGCGACCGGCTTCCTGGTCGCGGGGCCCTATGACGAGGTCGGTCAGACGCAGCAGAGCGAGGCGATGCGGAAGGTCGTCCAGCAGGACGAACTCGAAGACCTGCTCGGAGCGACCGGGCAGACGTTCCTGGGACTGACCGTCAACTGTGCCCGCTGTCACGATCACAAGTTCGACCCGGTTCGGCAGATCGACTATTACCGCATGGGAGCGGCCCTCGCCGGCGTGAAGCATGGCGAACGCGGAATCTCGGGCGAGCGGATCCTCGCGGAGGGAAACGAGCGGAACGCCGCCCTGACCGCGCGCTTCGAGGCGTTGCGCGGCCGGCTGACGAACCTGGTGAAAGATGTCCGCACAAAAATCCTGACCGAGCGGAAGTCGAAAAACATCCGCACCCAGCCGGTCGCTCCCATCGCGCAGTGGGACTTTCAGGACGGGTTTCGCGATTCGATCGGCACCCTGCACGGCACGGCCCGCGACGGCGCGAAGGTCGATGCGGGGCGGCTGGTGCTCGACGGGAAGGGCTATGTGACGACCGAGCCGCTGCCGCGCGACCTTCGCGAGAAAACGCTCGAGGTCTGGGTGCAACTGGCCGATGTCGAGCAGCGCGGCGGCGGGGCCATCACGATTCAGTCGCTCGACGGGTCAACCTTCGATTCGATTGTTTTCGGAGAACGCGAGCCCGGCTGCTGGATGGCCGGCAGCAACTTCTTCCTGAGGTCGGAAAGCTTTCACGGTCCGTCCGAATCCGAGGCTGCCCGCCGGTTGGTCCACGTTGCCCTGGTTTATTCGGCGGACGGAACGATCGCCGCCTACCGCGACGGCCAGATCTATGGCAAGCCGTACAAGAGCAAGGGATTGCAGAAGTTCACCGCCGGCGAGTGCCAGATCGTGTTCGGACTCCGGCACGGTCCCGCAGGCGGCAACAAGCATCTGCGTGGGACGATTGATCGGGCTCAACTTTATGATCGGGCTTTGACACCCGAAGAGATTGCTGCGTCAGCAAACGTCATCACCGACTTTGTCTCTCCCGAGGCGATTGTCGAGCGGCTGAGTCCGGCCCGGCGTCAGGAACGGGAGCGGCTCCATTTCGAAATAGCACAGCTCGAACGGCAAAGGGTGCGGGCGGCGACGGCCGTGACGTATGCGGTGAAGCCGGCGGCACCTCAGCCGACGCATGTGTTGCGGCGCGGCAATCCCGCCGAGCCGCTCGACGCGGTGACGCCGGGGGGCGTGGCGGCGCTGCGCGGACCATCGTCCGAGTTTGGCCTGGCGGCGGATGCTCCCGATGCGGTGCGGCGACAGGCGCTGGCGGGCTGGATCACCGATCGGCGGCAGCCGCTGTTCGCCCGCGTGCTGGTCAATCGGCTGTGGCACTATCACTTTGGCGTGGGCATCGTCGAGACGTGCAACGACTTCGGCTTCAACGGCGCGCGGCCGACGCATCCCGAGTTGCTGGACTGGCTGGCGGATGAACTCGTCCGGCACGACTTCCAGATCAAGCCGATCCAGCGGCTGATCGTCACGTCGGCGACGTATCGGCAAGCCTCGAGCGAGCGTCCCGAGGCGCAGCGCGTCGATGCGGGGAACCGGCTGCTGTGGCGGCGCTCGCCGCAACGACTCGAAGCCGAAGCGATCCGCGACGCGATGCTGGCGGCCACGGGCGACCTCAACGAGCAGCTCGGCGGGCCCGGCTTCGAGGACTTCACGACGTTCAACGCCAACTCGCAGTTCTACGTGATGGTCGATGCGGTCGGCGACACGTTCCATCGCCGCAGCCTCTACCGCACGTGGGTCCGCTCGGGCCGCAGCCCGTTCCTCGACGTCTTCGACTGTCCGGATCCTTCGACTCTCACCCCGCAACGGGCCGTCACCACGACGCCGCTGCAGGCCCTCTCGCTGCTCAACAACAGCTTCGTGCTGCGAACCGCGGAACGCCTCGCCGCACGCCTGGCCCGCGAGGCCGGCGACGACGCGACCCGCCAGGTGACCCACGGCTGTCGGTTGCTATTTGGACGCGAGGCTTCCAAGGACGAACTGGAGATCCTGTCGGCATTCGTTGCGAAGCACGGTCTCTCCGCCCTCTGCCGCGTGTGGCTCAACAGCAGCGAGTTTGTGCAGATCGATTGAGTGAATCTATCCGTTGCCCGGCGAACACGTGTGATTCTTCCGGCCTGCAGAGGGGCCACGGAAACGACGGATGAGACGGAGACAACGGAGATCGGAATAGACAACACACGGGTCGCGATCCTTCCGTGTCTTTCCATCTCATCCGTCGTTTCCGTGGCCCCCTGGGTTTGTTGAGCCTGAATCGCGGTGAGATCCGAATGACACGTTGACTCATCCAGACGGGACGAAGTTCCCCTGCGACAGAATTCAGCGCCGCCGAGGTTTGACCCGCCCTTGCCGCTGGCCGCCTCTCATGGTGCAATTGATGTGACCGGTAACGCTGTTGATCGTGTGAGGTAGGGACGATGGAACACTCGGATCGCTGCGGACATTCGCGACGGACCTTTCTGCACGACACCGCCCTCGGCTTTGGCGGGCTGGCGTTGTCCGCCATGCTGCAGCGAGATGGCGTGGTGCGGGCAGCCGAGCACGTCGCGCCGACCGGCAAGCCCGACTTCGCTCCCAAGGCGAAAAGCGTCATCTGGCTCTTCATGAATGGCGGCATGAGCCACATGGAGAGCTTCGACCCGAAGCCCGCCCTGACGAAGTTCGCGGGCAAGACGATCGCCGAAGGGCCGGTGCCGGACGCTCAGAATCCCGAGAAGCTGAAGCTCGCCCGCGTCGTCGTCGTCAACGACGCCAACGGTCAGCAGCGGAACAAGCTGTACCCTCTGCAAGTCGGCTACAGCCGATGCGGGGAGAGCGGCGTCGAGATCGCCAACTGGCTTCCGCACCTGCAGACATGCGTGGACGACATTTCGATCGTCCGCTCGATGTACACGACTGACGACAACCACGGCGCCCAGACGCAGTTTCACTCGGGCCGCCACATGCTCGACGGCGAGCATCCCACGCTCGGCGCGTGGGTCCACTATGGGCTTGGGTCGCTCAACGACAACCTCCCGCAGTTCATCTCGATCGGCAATCGCGAGTACTGGAACGCGAAGGACGGGCACTACCTCGGCCCCGCCCACGACGCGATCCCGCTGAAGATCAACCCCGCCGCCCCGCTCGACTACGGCAAGCCGGAGCGGGCCCTGCTCGACGCCGAGCAGCGGCTGGGCTTCGAACTCGTCGGCAAGCTCAACCAGCTGCGGGGGCAGCAATACCCGGATGACCCGGCCCTCGCCGCCCGCATCAAGGCGTATGAGCTGGCATTCCGCATGCAGCGGTCGATCCCCGATGTCATGGACTTCAAGGACGAGACGCAGGAAACGCAGGACCTGTACGGCCTCAACGACGCCGCCACGAAAGATTTCGGCATGCAGATGCTGGCGGCCCGGCGGTTCGTCGAGCGCGGCGTGCGGTTCATCCAGGTGCAGCACGGAGCCGGCGGTGCCGGAGTGTGGGATGCTCACGGCGGCCTGAAGGCGAACCACACACGCAACTGCCTGGCCATCGACAAGCCGGTGGCGGGGCTGCTCAAGGACCTCAAGCGCCGCGGGCTATTGGACGAGACGCTAGTCGTGTTCGCGTCCGAGTTCGGCCGCACGCCGGGAACTCAGGGGAGCGACGGCCGCGACCATCACATTTTCGGCTTCTCGATCTGGATGGCCGGCGGCGGCATCAAGCGCGGAGCCGTCCACGGCAGCACCGACGAGATCGGCTTCCACGCGATCGAGAACCGGCATTACGTCACCGACGTGCATGCGACGATCCTCGAACTCCTTGGCCTCGACCGTCACAAGCTGGAAATCCCGGGCCGCAAGCGCCTCGAGATCGACTTCGGCAACCCGATCCGCGAGATCATCGCGTGAGGGGCGTCGACAATCCGCGATGAACTCAGCAAGGCACCGCGAAACCGCAAGCGACGATCGTTAATCTCTCGAATCACCGCATCCGTTCCATCACCCCTTCCCTGCCTTCGCTCGCGCCGCGTCGGCGTTGTCGAGGTCGCCGCTGCGCCAGCAATACCAGCTGGCAATGGAGGCATAGGGACGCCAAGGCTCGGCCAGGGTATGGCTGGTCTGGCGGTCGGGGAGGTCGTCGAGGCCGTACCAGCGTTTGAGGGCCATCCGCACGCCGAGGTCGTCGTGCGGGAAGACGTCGGGGCGGCCGAGGCAGAACATCAGGAACATCTGGGCCGTCCACCGCCCGATCCCCTTCACCGCGATCAGTTCCTCGATCACGCTTTCGTCGTCCATCCGCGAGAGCCGCGGCAGCCGCACCGTTCCGTCTTCGACCTTCGTACACAAGTCGCGCAGGTAGCCGAGCTTCTGTGGAGAAAGACCGGCGCCGCGGAGGGCGGCATCGTCGAGCGCGAGAATGGCCTCGGCCGAAAGGGGTCCGGGGGCGACGAGGGCTTCGAGCCGCAGCCGGATGGATCGGGCGGCAGCGGTGCTGATCTGTTGCGAGATGATCGACCGGACCAGCATCGCGAAGCGGTTGCGTTCCCGCTTGAGGGTGAACGGCCCCGCCCGATGAATGACGCCGCTGAGGACGGGGCAGGCCTGGTGCAGGTGAGCGAGACCGGCTGCGACAACGTCGGCCGTCAGAGTGAGCGGTGCGGGCATGGGACCAATGACCGGATCGAAGGGAGATCGATCATTGTATCGTCACGGAGCGAACTCGAACCAGTTCTCGCGGAGGACGGTGACGTCGACGTTGTTCCCGCTGCGCATGTTCGAGATGTTGTAGCGGTAACCGCCGCGGACGGCGACGCCCGGTCCGGTGCCGACGTAGGCTTTGCGATAGGCCCAGCGAGCCTGCACCGGCGGCGCATAGGGGCCTGGCGCGATGCCTGGTTCGTTCAGGAAGACCGGCTCGTGGCTGAAGTAGGACCGGCGGAACATCCAGTCCTCGGCCTTAACCTTGCTCACCGGTCCGGCGAGGCATGGAGCCAGGAGCAGGGCGGGGAGGAGGCGGAATGCGAAGGACCGCAAAGTCGACGATTTGAAGGAGATCATCTCGGACTCCCCGTTGCGGTTTCGCCTCAATTCCAGAGGAATGAGGCGGTAACGCAACACAATCGCGGGAAAAGGTTCGATAAGGCACAATGCTGCACCTTGTGTGCCGAAACGACGTATGGCGGAACGACGGCGTCGAATCGGCCGTGCCGTCGTCTCAGCCCGCGTTGGCCCGCTGTTCGCCCGCTGTTCGCCCTCATGCAGCGAACGGACTTTTCATTTCTGGATTGATCTGGGTCCTCTCATGTCGCTTTGGACGCGCATCTCGGCAGGGGTCGTCATGCTGGCGGTCGCGGGGCTGCAGGTCGCCTCGCATCACTCTGCGTCCGAGTCCGAGCAGTTCGTTCGCGAGTCGCGCCGCACGATCAACGCGATCGAGAAGGAACTGGACGGAATCGAGAATCTCGAATCCCTGGAAGGTCAGGAGAAGCTGTTTGAACTGACGCGCAAGTCCGAACGCGAATACTCGGCGCGGTCGGTGAGTCTGCAGGAGACGGTCGAACAGCAGCGGAAGCTGCTGCTGATGTCGCATATTATCCTCGGGATGACGGCGTTTGTCATCTTTGGCATCGGCGTCGCGGCCGACGATACGGGTTCGTCACGCGGCGATTAAATGACCGGCCGCGAATGTGGGACACTTCCGCAAAGCGAGCATTGACGGCCGTCGATCGACAGTTCGACGAGTAGATCAGCCCGATGCGCCCTTCGTCTTTACGCCAACGGCGTTGTACGCAGTGCCATCCCAGGGTCGCGAACGGAGTGAGCGCACCCTGGGATGGCACCAAAGTCGAACAGGGACCCCAACGGGGTTCTCCAATGCATGGGGGTGGATTGGAACAATCCGCTTCTTGGACGCAATCGTAGTACCCCGTTGGGGTACCGGGAAACTTGGTTGACAACCCAGGGTGCGCTCGCAAAGCCTCGCGACCCTGGGCTACTGCGTGCAACGCCTTCGGCGTAATGCGCAATCATCCCAGGCGGCGCCTCACAACCGTGGTCGGTGATGATATAGCATTACCCCGCCGCTCCAAGTGATGTGCGGAGCGACGGCTACTTCGGCGCGTCGACCAGATAGAGGTCGAAGCGTCCGTTGCGCTCGCTGACGAGGACCAGGCGTTTGCCGTCCGGGTGCCATGCGAGGTAGTCGTCTCGCTCGGGATTCCTGGTCACGCGCGCCACGCCGGTGCCGTCGGCGTTCATCACGTAGATTTCGTAGTTCCCGTCGCGGTTGCTGGTGAAGGCGATCCGCTCGCCGTCGGGCGAGAACTTCGGGCGCGTGTCCTGGCCGGGGCTGTCGGTCAGTCGGCGGACGTCGCTGCCGTCGGCGTTCATTGAGTAGATTTCGAAGTCATCGTCGCGCGACGATCCGAAGGCGATGCGGCGGCCGTCGGGGGACCAGTGGGGCCAGTTGTTGACGCCGCGGCTGTCGGTCAGCGCCTTCTGGTCGGCCGCCTTCATGTTGCACGACCAGATCTGCTGGCGGCCGCCGTCGGCGAAGCTGTAGAGCATTCGCGTCGCATCCGGAGAGAAGGCGGGGCTGCGGTAGCCGCAGAAGCCTCCTTGAGGCTCGATGGTGGCCTGCCGCTTCTCGATGGTGTCTTCGAGGACGAGCGCCAGGCTGAGGTTGCCGCGGCTGCAGACGTATCCGAGAAAGCGCCCGTCGGCGGTGACTGTCGGCTCGTACTCGGCCTTGGTCTGCTCGGGATGGACGGGGATTGTCGTGCCGTCCTCCATCGAGCGACGCACGATGCGCAGCTGCACTGCGGTGGGCTGATCGACGTAGTAGAGGTCGGCTCCGTTGCGGGCGAAGACGGGGTCCTGCTTGAGGCGGCCGTCGGTCGTCAGTCGGACGGGCTCGGCGGCGGTCGCGACTCGTTCGAAAGGCAGGACGAGGTTTAACGCAAAGACGCCAAGAGCGCAAAGGACCGCAAAGGGAAGAGTTCGGCGTTGATGCGTTCGACGAGAGATCATGGTGATCAGCTGGACCTGAAATGGAAGCCAGCCTATCTGGCCTCTCTTTGCGGTTCTCTGCGACCTTTGCGTCTTTGCGTTGGAATTCTCTCTGCTTTCACTCCGCGACTTCCTGGCCGAATTGCAGGCGCTTTTGCGGGTCGCGGGTCTTCTGCCATTCCTTGAAGAGGAGGCTGGGCTGGATGTCGGTGTTGTTCTGGTATTTGTTGCTGCGGTACTCGGTGATCGCCCCTTCGACCGTGTGGTAGAAGATCTGGCAGATCTCGACGCCGGGGTAGATCCGCACCGGCTGCACGGCGAACATTTCGAGCGTCCAGTACCCGCAGAAGCCGATGTCGCCGAAGCCGGCCGTGATGTGAACGAAGAGGCCGAGGCGTCCGACTGACGAGCGGCCTTCGAGCATGGGGACGAGGTTGCGGGTCTCGGTCCGCTCCATGGTGCGGCCAAGGTACAGCTGGTTGGGCTGCAGCTCAAGCCCTTCGGGCGGAATGGTGTAGCGGCGGAAGCGGTTGGGGCGCTTCATGTCGAGCACGATTTCCTCGTAGACGAGGAGTTCGTCGTGCAGCCGGAGGTTGTAGCTGTTGGGGTTGAGCCGGCTTTCCTGGAACGGATCGATGACGATGTTCTTGCCGAGCTGGGCTTTGATTTCCTGTCCGGTGAGAATCATCGGAGCGGTGATTCCTGGTCGTGGCGACGCACAGCGGGCGGGCGCGGGGCTACGTCCATCGTAGCGGGATGCGGGCGGGTTGTCGCGTTGATGTCGTTCAATTCGAAGTGCCTGATGCGTGAACGACGGTTCGTTCCGCTCCCGGTCTGGTCGCGATAAGATTCGGCCGGGGAGGCGGAGTGGACCGGCTCCGCCCGTTGTGTTCTTCGTTCATTGGAAGATGGGTTCGTGCGATGGCTGAAGTGCAACCGTTTCGAGGCTGGCGATACGACGTTTCTCAGGTGGGCAGCCTCTCGGATGTCGTCGCTCCTCCCTACGACGTGATCAATGCCGAGCAGCAGAAGGGGCTGTACGAAGCCCATCCCTGTAATGTGATCCGGCTCGAACTCAATCGCGATGAACCGGGGGATGACACCCCGCAAGCCAAGTACGAGCGGGCGACCGGATTTCTCCGCCGCTGGCAGCAGGACGGCATCCTCACGCAGGACCGCGAGCCGTGCGTATACGTCTACCACCAGGAGTTCGAGTGGGAAGGGAAGACGTTCGTCCGGAAGGGATTCATGGGCCGCATCCGGCTTGAGGAGTTCGGCAAGGGGAAGGTCTTCCCGCACGAGCACACTCTCTCCGGCCCCAAGATGGACCGCCTGCACCTGCTGCGGGCGACGAAGACGAACCTGTCGCCCATCTTCGGCCTGTTCCCCGACCCGAGCGGTGCGGTGCAGGCGCCGCTGGAAGCGGCCCTCGCATCGACGCCGCCGCTGCAGGCGACCGATCATCTCGGCGTGGTGCACAAGTTCTGGCCCGTCCACAGCCAGGCGGCCATCTCGGCCATGCAGCAGCGGATGATCGACCTGCCGATCTTCATTGCGGACGGCCATCACCGCTACGAAACCGCGGTCAACTACCGCAATGAACTGAAAGCCGCAGGAAAGCTGGGCGACGACAACGCGGCGGCGAACTTCGTGATGATGATGTTCATCGGGATGAGCGACCCCGGGCTGGTTATCATGCCGACGCACCGCCTCGTCTCGGGCCTGCCGAACCTCACGGCGGCCGACCTCAAGGCGGCGCTGAGCGGGCACTTCGAGCTCGAATCGGCCGGGAAGGGGACGGCCGGCGCTCAGGAAGCCTGGGGGCTGGTCGAGGCGGACGGCGGGCAGAACGTGTTCGGCCTGGGGACCGTCGCGGACGGCGAGTGGCTGTTCGCCCGCTGCACCGATGACTCGCCGATGGCGACGCTCGCCGCCGACCAGACGCCGGCGTGGCGGGAGCTCGGAGTCAGCATCCTGCACAAGCTGATTCTCGAGCATCTCATCAAGACGAAGTTCCCCGGCGAGCAGAAATTCCAGTATGTCCACCTGCTGGATGAGGTGACGGAAGCGGTTGACAAGAAGACGTGCCAGCTGGCGTGTCTCGTTCCGCCGGCCCAGATCAGCCATGTGCAGGACATTGCGTCGAAGCTCGAAAAGATGCCGCCGAAGAGCACCTACTTCTATCCGAAGCTCCTCTCGGGGCTGGTGTTCCACAGCGTGGAGTAGCTTTTCGAGGCAAAGGCCAAAGGCATTTAACGTAAAGACGCGAAGGGCCGCAAAGGAACGCAAAGTGAGCCAGACTTTGTGTGTGCGGAAGGCTGTGTGCCCACTCTAAACGGCATGATCTGCAGGATAGAATTCGAGAATACTCTTCTCTTTCTCCTCTCTTCCTTGCGTTCCTTTGCGGCCCTTCGCGTCTTTGCGTTGAAATGGTTTTGTCCATTGCCGGGATTCCACTGGTTGAATGGTTGCGGGGGGACGTGCGATAATTGACTGCTGACGTCCGAGGTTCGATCTTTCTGTTCCAGCCCCCGCGATCATGCCTGACGCACAACGGATCCTGCTCATCGAAGACGACCGCGAAATCGCTTCCACGCTGCTCAGCGTGTTGAATGCGGCGGGGTATCAGGTGCAGCACGCGCCCAACGGCATCGAGGGGCGGCGGATCATCGAGCAGTCGCGGCCGGACCTGGTCATCACCGACATGATGATGCCGAAGATGGGGGGCTTCCCCGTCCTCGAGTTTCTCAAGGACCTGCCCAACCCGCCGAAGGTGATCATGATCACCGCGAACGAAGGGGGCCGGCACAAGGCTTACGCCGAGATGCTGGGGGTCGCCGACTATCTGCGGAAGCCGTTCGCGATGGATGTGATGCTCGAGTCGATCGAGAGGATCATCGGGCCGCCGCCAGCTGACGGGGGAGGGGGGGTCGATCCCGCGGTGATCGATCCGCCGCCGACGGGCCTCAAGGCCCGCCGCACCGCGAAAAAGAAGCCCGCCGGCGAGTAGTGCTACGTCGCGTCAAAGATGGGGGGTTGGCCTCGCGTTCCGCGCCTTCGCCAAGCCTCCGGCCCGGCTCCCCCACTGCGATTCAACGCGTCGACAAGGCCGTCGGGCCGCCCGGCAGGAAGCTTGGGCCTTCCTGTTCATGGGAGCAAGGCGAAGGCCACTCAGTGTCGCGACGCTTCCGACCGCTGGTACCGCTCGAAGCCCGGCTCGATGGTGACCGACCGCGGGGGCGCCGATGCTCCACTCGCGAGCGTCCGGGTTGCGGGCGAATCGGCGGCCGCCGTCGTCTCATCCTTTGACTCGGCGTCATGGACCGCCCTGGCGTGCGATGTCACGAGGTTGGCGGCGAGGTTCATCGTCGGGTCGAAGGGGAAGCGGGCGGCGGTCGGCTTCGGCGGCGACTTCCATTCGCCTTGCAGATAGTTGAGGAAGCGGCTGCTGGCGCGGTGCATGATGACGACCCGCGTGCCGAGCTTCGTGTCTTTCGGACGGATGATGCAGACAACTTCGGCCTCGCGGACCAAGACTTCTTCCGGCATTTCGCCGACGGTCCGGGAGTCGGGGGCTTCGCTGGCGAAAGCTCCCAGGTCGCCAAAGGCCTCCGCACCAGCGGTCGCTCGCGGTGTAGCGCGGCCGCGGGTCTTCGGAGCATCAGCCGTCACCGCCGGCTCGCCGAGGTCCGCGTCGACTTCGTTGCCCGACGGCAGATACTTCGCTTTCTGAAGGAGCGAGTAGATCGGCTTGAGGCTGGTGTAGATTCCGCGTTTCTCGGCTTCGTACGCGGCCCAGCAGACGCCGACCACTTCGCCCTGCGTGTTGAACAGCCCGCCTCCGGAACGGCCGGGGACCGGCATTCCCGTGCACTCGATGTTGTCCGAGCCCTGGTAGCGGTTGAGGCCGGTCACCTGGGCGGCCATGCGGGTGGGATTTTCGCCGGCGCTGCAGCCGATGCTGTAGAGCTCGTCGCCGACGGCGATGGGCGTCGTCATGGGGGCCACGGTGACGGTGGGAAGGGCTCCCTCGGTCGGGATCGTGATCAGGCCCACATCCGACTTGTCGTCGAACGTCACGAGCTTCCCGGCATAGGTCTTGGCCTTCCCGGCGGGGAAGACATCGACGGCGATGGAGGATTGCTCGGTGAGTCCGCGGAACAGATGCCCGCAGGTCAGGATGAGCGTCATGCCGGGCTTGCTGATGATGATCGAGCCGGTGCCGAAGTTGAGGCCTTTCGCGTCGCGGACCTTGATGCGGACGCTGGCGGCGAGGGGGTTGCCGGCGGCAGCCGATTCGGGCTCGGAGGCGGCGTCGTTATTTCCGCGAATGGCGTCGACGTCGTCGAACGGGTTGCCCCCCTTCTCCTTCTCGCGGCGGCCGAAGAGGTTGTTCAGGATGCCCTTCTTCTTCGGCGGCTCGGTCGATTCGCGGGGGCTGGCAGGGAGTTCGTTGGACGTGTTGAGAATGCGGGCGGGAGCGGGGCGCGTGCCGCCGCCGCGATTGTCGGCGACCTGCGTCGGTTCCTCGGTGCGGGGGATCTGGGCGCAGAGTCGCCGCAGTTCGGCTTCGGTGGTCTGGCCGACGATGCGGGTCACTTCGCGATCATTCACGACCAGGACGAAGCAGGGGATGCTTGAGACGTTGTATTGCTGGGCGAGGGCCTTGTGCTGGTCGATGTCGACCTTGCGGACGGGGAAGCCCTGCCGTTCGAGCTTCGAGACGATGGGGGCCATCTGCTGGCATGGACCGCACCAGGTGGCGGTGAAGTCCAGGAGCACGCCTTGCGGGGCGTTGGCGGTATGGCGCGGCGTGTCGGCGGGATCGGCAGCGAAGACGGAGAGCGCGACCAGAAGGACCGTCATGGTGTTCTTCCCCGAAGGGTCGGTGGATCGGATGCGACGCTGGCAGGGCAGCGGGACGAGATGACCGGGGCGAGTGGCGCGGGGTCACGGCACTGGGGAGCCCGGGTCTCTGGAACGTCCTTCGCACCTCGACCGACGCGGCGGGAGGCGAACCACACTCTCGTGAGAGGTGCGGTGGAAATGACGGCAGACGATTTGCGACATGGCCAGGCCTCCTTGCCCGACAAATGTGCTCTGCTTGTAATTCTTACTTACGGCATTGGTAAAGTTACAGTCCGAGTCCTTCCAGAGGGCACTCCCTGCCCTGCCGGACGAACCATCAGCAGTCTGCAACTCGCGTTAAGGCCGCAGTTTATCGCAACCGTTCTGAACTCCGCGAAGAGTTCCGAGGGATTGCGACCGATGTTGTAGCAACGCGGATGCCGCGTTTCAGAAAAACTCAAGTTCCGGTTGAAGTCAAGCAGCGAGCCACAATGCCTGTAGCGAAATCGAGCACCTGAGTCGGGTCGTGCCGAGACTCAGATCGGGAAAAAACGGAATGGTGACTCGGTTTCTGACGTCACCGCGCGGTTTGGCGCAAACCTTGACATTTGAGCGGCTTACGGGCAACTATTTTGCCAAGCCCTGTTCGCCCACGGCATCGGAAGGCCTCCAGAATCTGCACGTGGCGCACAATGTGCTTGAAGGCGGAATGTCGCCTGTTCTCACTTTCGTCCGACTTTTCTCTGACGAACCGGGCGACCACCTGTTCTTTCGCCGATTCGCATCGGCTTTGGCACTTTTTGCATTTTCCGGAGCGATTGCTCCGACCTTTTGCGTGACCGCGTCTCATCTCCCCTTTGTTTTCAGGAGGCCCTACCGCATGGCTGTTCAGCAGAGTCCCATCGAAGTGTATCAGGCGGGTGAACTCACCGTCCTGGGCTTCGGCGGTCAGTCGGTTCTCGACCATATCGATCTGGGCGAGGCACGAGCCGAGATCGCCGAACTCGTCTCCGAGCACAATTGCCGCAACCTGGCGTTTGACCTGACCGGCGTCCGCCTGATGCCGAGCGGCATGCTGGGGCTGCTCGCCTCGTTGCGGCAGCTGGGGGTGGAAGTCCACCTCTACAATCCGTCCGAGGATATCCGCGAAGTCCTCGAACTGACGCGGCTCGACCAGCTGATGCACCTGCACCAGGTTGACGTGGAATGACCAAGGGGCGAGGCGCCTTCCGTCACATCCCTTGCGAAGCCGGCCGAGAGAACCTGGGCCGGCTTGCTTTTTGCGCGTGTCGACAGGGGCTTTGATTCGTCATGCCACCGCGTCGATATCCGCGCGGGTCACGCCGCCGTGGTGCAGTGCTGTGGCGACGAGCACTCCGTCAACCCGGGCGGACCGCACCAGCGCCAGATCCCCCGGGCCTCGAATTCCGCCGCCGGTGACGAGGTTCAACTGCGGAAACAAGTCCCGCAATCGTCCGCACAACGTGAGACTGGCCGGTCCTTCGCCAACCCCCACCGCGGCCAGATCCAGCACAATCATCCGCTGGACTCCCGCCTCGATCGCCTCCGCCGCAATCTCGCAGGGATCGGGCGACCTCCAGCCGCTCGTGTCCCCGAGGCACCGCCCGTGCGTCAGGTCGAGACTGAACACCACGCGATCCGCTCCGCAGCGGAGACACAAACGACGCAGCAATTCCGGACCGGGCACTGTCTCCAAGCCCACAATGACGGCCGACCCGCCCGCCGCCAGGACCGACTCAGCGTCTGCGTCCGACCGCACCCCGGCATCGATCCACAATCGGAATCCCGCCCGACGCAGTTCCTGCCAAGTGCCGACGTTTGGGCGGGAGTCGAGAATCGCATCGAGATCCGCGATGTAAAGTTCGTCCAGCCCGAAGTGAGTCCGGAATGCCTCCGCGACATCCCGCGGCGCCGCCCCCGCACAAAGCCGGCTCTCCACCGGACGATACGTTTCCCGCTTCCCGGCCACGCCGCGAACGACAACCCCTCCCCGCAGATCGATCACCGGAATGACGCGCACGGGCTATCCCAGAATTTCCCAGCGCGGCAGAGCCGCAACCCGAAGAGAGACCTCTGACGCAAAGGCGCGAAGACCACAGCGCGACTCTGCCGCAACCGAAGAGCAAAGGCATCTGACGCAAAGACGCGAAGTCGCAAAGGAAGCCACGCAAAGAAGAAAAAAATCTTCCTTCTGGTTTCTCCTTTGCGAAATCTTTGCGTCTTGGCGTCTTGGCGTCAGTGGCTTCGCTTCAAAATCTTCTCAAGACGCAAAGATTCAGAACGTTTGCAGTGCAAAGGAAGGCACGCAGAGACAATCAAAGAGAAGGCGGACGCAACTCACGATGCGGGGGGGTACCGCTTTCCCGATCCGACATTTGAACCGCACAGAGAGTCTTCGCAAGACGCGAAGTTCTGACGGTGAGTGATTATGAGAATGAGGTAGTGGGTCAGTTTGGTTGCAGTCCATAGGAAACGCCATTGCTCGTCGCAGACCCCATCCAAGCATTCGCTGAAGCCAGAGGCTCTTGACGCCGAAGGCGTCGCAGACATTAGCCGGTGGTTGAGCGAAGCGATACCACCGGTCTGAGTGCAGAGCGATCTCACCCATCCCGAAGGGATGGCAGAAAGCCCATAGCGAGGCCGCGATTCTGTCATCCCTCCGGGATGAGCGATCTTTGTTCGCATCCAACCGGTGGTGCGCCTTCGGCGACCACCGGCTAATGTCTGCGACGCCTTCGGCGTCCAGGCCGTGCGCGCCAGGACTCTCTCTGGGCAGACTCTCGGCGAACTTCCAGGATTCGTTCAAACTGACCCACCACCGAAAATGACGAGGCACGCACGGCGTTGCCGTTGAAACATGTTGCGGACACCAGTCGGCAGATGACGGCCGTCTCGCGGGACACGGCGGACTCTGATCAAGCGCACCAGAGTCCGACCGAATCGGAGGGATCAGTCCCACAGCCCGTACCGCACGATGCACCACAGCGCCTTCACGCCGTCGCGCCAGCCGATCTTTTTCCCTTCGTCGTAGGTGCGGCCGAAGTAGCTGATCGACATCTCATACACCCGCAAGCGGCGGCGGGCGATGCGGGCGGTGATTTCGGGCTCGAACCCGAAGCGGTTCTGCTTCAGCTTCGGAGCAATTTCCTGCAGGACATCCTTCCGGAAGACCTTGTAGCAGGTTTCCATGTCGGTGAGGTTGAGGTTGCTGAAGCAATTCGAGAGGGCCGTCAGGAACTTGTTGGCGAGGAAATGCCAGAAGTAGAGGACGCGGTGCGGGTGGTCGCCGAGGAAGCGGCTGCCGAAGACGACATCGGCCTGGCCTTCGATGATCGGCTGGATGAGCCGCGGGTACTCGGTGGGGTCGTATTCCAGGTCGGCGTCCTGCACGAGGACGATGTCTCCCGTCGCCTGGGTGAACCCCGTCCGCAGCGCCGCTCCCTTCCCCTGGTTCTTCGAGTGGTAGAGGCACTGGAAGTGATTCATGTCGTCCTGCTTGCCGCGCAGGGCGAGCTGCTCGAGCAGCTCCCGCGAGCGGTCGCGGCTGCAGTCATCGATGAGGATGATTTCCTTCTTGATCGGCACCGCGCACACGCGGTCGACGATGTCGTGCAGCGTGTGTTCCTCGTTGTAAACGGGAATGACGACCGAGAGGCGGAATTCGGGCGGGATGGGATAGAAGCCGAGCTGCCGGCACGCGGCGGCCCCGAGCGAGCGTCGAAGTCTTTCGTACCACTCCGCCGAGTAGGGGGCTTCGTCCCCTGGCGAATCCAGCATCGCTGCGTCCTGAGCCTGGTCAAAACGGTGAGAATCTGTGCGGTGGCGGCGCGCCCCGGCGACCATCGTATCCATACGCCGTCCTTGACGAAGAACGAAAAGCGTCTCGTCCCACGACGATCCGCGGCGGAAGTGTGACGCCAAACCGGCTGCGCGTCCATGCCGGTTGCAAGAGATCGGTACGCTTAGACACCAGTGGAAGGGCGGCGGATTGATGAGTTTGACGCGAGTGCTCTGCCCCTCGAGCCTTTCGCGGCCTTCACTCGGATCCATGAATGGTGCTCTGGCTGCCGACTGTTCCAGACTCGCGACGGGGCCGAGTCGCGAGTATTCTGCCGTGCGGTCGTCCACTGTTTCTCGCGTGCGGAGTTCCAGTCCTGCGATGAAGAAGAATCCAGTCAAAGCGGCGTTGAAGGCGGGTCAGCCCCAGGTCGGCACGTGGCTCTCGTTCGGCGACGTCTTCGCCACGCGGCTCATGGCCCGCATCGGATTTCCGTGGCTCACCGTCGACATGGAGCACTCGCCGATCGACTGGAGCCAGGCCGGCCTCCTCTTCGCCGCCATCGCCGACGCCGGTTGCACGCCGCTCGTCCGCGTGCCGCGCGGCGACCATGATCTCATCAAACGCGTGCTCGATGCGGGAGCGCACGGGATCGTCGTGCCGATGGTCAACACCGTCGAAGAGGCGAAGATCGCGATCGCGGCCGCCAAGTATCCCCCGCAAGGCAACCGCTCGGTTGGCGGCGGCATGCACGCCCTGAATTTCGACGCGGCCGCCGGCGACTATTACAAGCACGCCAACGACGAGATCCTGGTGGTGCTGCAGACCGAGTCGCCCGAGGGGGTTGAAAACGCCGAGGCGATCTACAGCCTGCCGGGCGTCGATGCGATCTTCGTCGGCCCGAACGACCTGCAATTCCAGATGCGCGGCCCCGACGGTGTTGACCCGAGTCCGGCGAAACTCGAAGAGATGCTGCAGCGCATTCTGGCCACGGGAAAGAAGGTCGGCACGCCGGTCGGCCTTCACGTGCAGACGATCGAGCAGGTGCAGAACCGCATCGCCCAAGGCTGGCAGTTCATCGCGATCGGAAGTGAGTTGCGGTTCATGACGACCGAGGCTCAGCGGATCGTCAACGGCTTGAACCTCAAGTCCACCCGCGGCGACCTGGCGCGGTACTGACCGGTACGGGCTCTGTTGAGGCCGCCCGCGCGCCTTCCTCTTTGCGGCTCATTTTTCGTCTTATGAGGGCGCGAGGCCGGTTGGCTCAGCGCGTGACTTTCCCGTTTGCCGATCGGGATTGGCTGGCGTTTGAAGGCCGGCCTCCGGCGCGCTCAAGGTTCCGTGGAGACAAATTTCAACCGTTCCGCTGCTGGTCGCGCCACTGCTTCTGAAGTTTTCGCCGCTCGCGTTTGCTGAGACCCTTCAGGGCTTCGTGGTCGCCCGGATCAATCCGCAGTTCGGAATCTCCCTCGTCATCTTCGTCCTCGGATTCCGTACGGTACTGGGCCGCGTTCCGCTGCGACGCGTTGGATTGAGACGTATGGCTCTGCGAGTTCCGTTCGTTGCGTTGCTGCGATCCCCCTCCCTGGGAGGGGGATGTTCCGCCGCTCGATGACGTCGAGCTGCCGCCCGCGCTGGTCCTGGCGTTGGCGGGAACGGTCGCACCGCGGTTCGAGGAAACGAAGGGTTTGGCCGGGGCGGTGGCGGCCTCCAGCGCCGCTTCGTCCATTTCTTCGTCGCTCGATTCCGATTCGATCTCGTCCGATGAATCGGACTCGCCGCTCTTCGACTTGCGTGTCGATGTCTTCTTCGCCTTGGCCGACTTCTTCGCGGTGCGCGGTTTCTTCGCTGAGGCGTCGTCCTCGGCCTCGGCCTTCGGAGCCGCCGCACTGGCGCGGAGCTTCTGGAAGAAGCCCGCAATCGCAGCGCCCCAGCCTTCCTTCTCCGTCGTTTCCGGCGGCGGAGCGGCGTTCTCGTAAAGCACGAATCGCGCGTGCAGGAGCAGGCAGACCAACAGCGAGACGTGGCCCACCAGGGCCGCGCCGGTGGCGGCGAGCTCTCGATAGGGGATGTCGATCGACCATCTCGTCTGGGATCGAAGGAACGCCGACCCCACCCACGCGATGACGGCAAACCACAGCGTCAGCACGCTCGACCAGCAGCGTCGCATATCGAGGTGCAGCGAACGCACCAGGAGCGCGCCGAACAACGCTGCCGGAGCGAACCAGCACAACGAGTGTGTGTTTTCGGGGCCGAGTTGCGGGAAGTGGACCAGGCGGAAGTAGAGGACGGTGTCGGCCAGCGTCAGGTGAGCTTCCGTCGCGACCGCGGCCGAGAAGAGGAAGCAGGCCCCCGCCGCCCAGAGCCAGACGCCGAAGCGTCCGCCGAAGTCGGCGGGGCTGCGCGACCGGACCCAGTAGATGAGAACGCTGACCGCGGACGAGGTGATGAGCACGAAGCTCCCCCACGCGCGGCCGAGCCGGTTTTCGACGGGATCGAGGAGTCGCGCGACGGCTGGTCCGGCTTTGAGCTCGATGTAGTCGATGCGGAGCGCGGCGATGCCGAGTCCCGCGATCGGGGCCAGCATCAGAAGCCCGAGCGCGAGGATCTTCCAGCGGTGCTTCGAGATGATCTTCCGGAGCGGGAGCCGGCTGCCGCGCTCGCTTTCCGGTTCGTCCCCTTTGCGACGTTTTCGCGGGGCGCGCTGGCCCGCCGTGTCGGCCTCTTTGGCGAGGCGTCGACGTCGGCGATCATCCAGGCTGCGGGCGCCGGCGAGACTCGCTGCCATGAGTGGGGAGCGCTCCCCCGTCGCGGGAAGGTCCGCGAAACGGTTCGTGACGGAAGTGCCCAACGGCGAACGCCGGCGGGAAGGGGGTGAACCCTCATCGTTAGAGATCGGCAATCCGGATGTGCCGACATTGCTGATTCTGGCGGATTGCGCGGTTCTAACGAGAGGCGGCTGCGGTCGCCGCACAGCATGCCATTTTGGCATCAATGCGAACCTTGAGTCTCCCCGGACGAGGGTGCCAAAGTGGCAGCAGCCTGCATTTCTTGAACCAATACGCGACGGATGCAATGCTGCGGAAACACTGCAAGTCTCTTTCTGGTTTTCATTTATGACCAGACACTTCTTGACCGGCTTTAATTGGCACGTGCCTTGCTTTAAGCCATGACGTCGACTCTCGGTGGCAGCAAACCCTCTGGCATCCGACCGTCGGCAACTTCTAAACGAGGCTTTCGCCTCGCGTGTTTCCCCCAATTGTTTGCGCCGCGGTCCAAGGCGGAGCGCTCTTCGAGCGTCCGTCAGCGATCGTGCTGCGCCCCTGTGTTCCCGTCTGTCTGAGACACGAAAGGAACGGATCAATGCGCACGGCCACCTGGAATCCCTGGAAAGATCTGGAACGGCTCCATTCGGACGTCAGCCGGCTCTTCGGCGATCGCGCCTGGGACCGCACCCGCGCCTATCCGGCGGTCAATGTTCATCAGGGCGAAAACGAACTCTACCTGACGGCCGAGATTCCGGGACTCAACCCCGAGGCGCTCGACATCACCGTCAACCCGCAGTCGGTCACGCTGAAGGCCGACCGCAAGCCCGTCGAACTGAAGGAAGGGGAAGCGTGGTCCCGCAAGGAACGGCCCGACGCGTCCATCAACCGCACCGTCGAACTCCCCTTCGCCGTCGACCCGCAGTCGGCCGAAGCCAAGTATGAAAAGGGAGTCCTCACGATCCGCCTGAATCGCCCCATGGAGCACCGGCCCAACAAGGTCCAGGTCCGCGCGGGCTGATCGGCTTGGCCCGTCATCGACGATGTTGCTGCCGGCGGACCGACCGCCGGCCCACCGGTTTCTCTTCCGACTCTGACGTTCCCGCGCCGCCCTTTCTTGCGGCGCTTTTCCGGAGATATCCCATGAACGCGAATACCTGCTGCTCGCCTCAGTCCGAAAGCTGCACGACCGAAGCCACTCCGCGTTCCGCCACGCGGACCTATCGTCCCGCCGTCGACATTTACGATGCCCCGGATGCGGTGCATCTCGTCGCCGATCTTCCGGGCGTCTCGGAGAATGATGTCGACATCTCGATGGATAAGAACGTCCTTACCATCGCTGGAAAGGTCGAACCGGCCCGATTCGAAGGGACGGTCCCGTTCACCACGGAATACGGCGTGGGCAACTGGGAGCGGAGCTTCGCGATCTCCAGCGAGATCGACCGCAGCGGCATCGATGCGACCGTGAAAGACGGCGTGCTGCGGGTGCGACTGCCGAAGTCGACGGAGGCTGCTTCGCGGAAGATCCGCGTCACGGCGGGCTAAGCGGCTGAAGGTCGCCGGGTCACTTCGTGACCAGAAGCCGACCCCTCGGCCGGCTTGCCACTTCAGCGGACCCAAAGGATCGCACTGCTCGCCTCGAAGTCGGGCGGCTTCGCCGGTGGCAGCTGCCGATCCTTCCGGCCCCCCAAGCACCTCGGGATGCGTCTCTGTCCGACAGAGTCGCACCCGGGGTGCTTTTCTTTTGTCGAGCGCCGATTGAAGACCTTCCAAGCAGGCATACGACTCCGACTCTTTGAGGTCCAGCCGCGATGAGGACATCGAGAGAGTGGTTCGCGTCCGCAGTCGCACTGCGACGGCACCGGAAGTGTGGGTCGACATCACTCATTCCGGGCCTTCGCAAAGCCTCAGACCCGGCCACCCAATCCCCATTCTTGGACGAGTCGCAGTAGTAGCATGGACGCGGCCCGCGGCTCCCCATACCTTTTGCGGGTGCTTCCGAAACCATTGCCGACCTCCGCGGAGACCATCGCGACCATGCCCTCCTCCGCCCCGCACCCTGCCGACAGCCACGATCTCATTCGCGTTCGCGGGGCTCGCGAAAACAATCTCAAGGACGTCAGCGTAGAGATCCCCAAGCGGCGGCTGACGGTCTTCACCGGCGTGTCGGGGTCGGGCAAGTCCTCGCTGGTCTTCGGCACCATCGCGGCCGAGTCGCAGCGGCTGATCAACGAGACCTACAGCGCCTTCGTGCAGGGCTTCATGCCGACCGTCGGGCGGCCCGAGGTCGACGTCCTTGAGGGGCTGACGACCGCCATTATTGTCGACCAGGAGCGGATGGGGGCCAACTCGCGGTCGACCGTCGGCACAGCCACCGATGCCAATGCGATGTTGAGGGTGCTGTGGAGCAGGCTCGGCAAGCCACACATCGGGTCGTCCAACGCCTTCTCGTTCAACGTGCCATCCATCAAGGCCACCGGCACCCTCACCGTCGAGAAGGGGAACGCCAAAGCGGTCAAGCAGAGCTACACCCGAACCGGCGGCATGTGTCCGAAGTGCGAAGGCATGGGCAAGGTCAACGACATCGACCTCTCGCAGCTCTACGACGACACCAAGTCGCTCAACCAGGGGGCCCTCACCATCCCCGGCTACACGGCCGACGGCTGGCACATCCGCATCTTCACCGCCGCCGGCGTCGACCCCGACAAACCCATCAAGAGCTTCACGAAGAAGGAACGGGACATCTTCCTCTACGCCGAGCCGACGAAGGTGAAGGTCGAGAAGATCAACCTCACGCACGAGGGGCTCGTTCCGAAGATCCAGAAGTCGATGCTCTCGAAGGACGTCGACGCCATGCAACCGCACATCCGCGCGTTCGTCGAGCGGGCGGTCACCTTCACCACCTGCCCCGAGTGCGACGGCACGCGGCTCAGCGAGGGGGCGCGCTCGTCGAAGATCCGCGGGATCAGCATCGCCGACGCCTGCGCGATGGAGATCCGCGATCTCGCCGAGTGGGTCCGCGACCTCGACGAGCCGTCGGTGGCGCCGCTGCTGGCG